>CAZQTT010000098.1:0-8245 GCA_964596255.1 uncultured archaeon | reverse complement strand
AAAGGACTTTTCTAAGCCAAAAACATAAAATACTTTACGAACTACTGATTATATTTGGGTGTGTAAAAATGGAAAAGGTAAAAGACGTACTCCTTTACTCTAAAACAGAAATGGACCAGAACGGAGATATAAAAACAGAGGACTGGGTTATGTTAATTGGCTCCAGAGGCAGTGTTAACGAAGTTCCCATAACAGACATCGAATCCGGTAAAACCCCTTATCCTCTAACAGAAGAAGCAGAAAATAAACTGAAAAGAAAACTGCAAGAAACCGTGCGGGTTAAGAATCATTAAACCTGAATTCAGTTATTCTCTGACCAATAACCTTGCCACACTACAAAAATCTCAATAACTCGCCAAATTCTCTCAATACAAAGTCAGCTCGATTCTCCCTACCATCAAAATAATTCCTGTCTCCGTATGCAGCATAAACAGTTTTCATACCCAACTTTCTGCCGGCTTCAATATCTCTCTTCAAGCTGTCCCCCACCAGAATAGTCTCCTCAGCACCAACCTGTAACCTCTTTAGAGCCAGTCTAATGGAATCAGGCTCGGGCTTCTTCTTACCGGTCATGTCTCCAGTAACAATTAGGTCAAAATAATCCAGTAAACCGCACTTGCGCAATCTACCCATAGCATGGCCATTCAGCGCATCCGTAACAACCGCCAGCTTCAAACCTCTGCTTTTCAAATCCCTTAGAGTCTCTCTCACACCAGGGTAGGGGTCAATATGCCTCAATTTTATCTCATCATAAATCCGGCAGCAGTCCTCGTATATTTCCGAACCTATCCCATGCTTCTCCATGTAATCAGCAATATTCCTCCAGTCCTCCACCCCATGACCACTGGAAAAGAAGTATCTCACCAGTTCCTCTCCATTACCCGCGCCCATGAGTTCAACCACAGCATCACAAGCTCTCAATTTGGCTTCCACAAAATCGAACAGGGTATTATCCATATCAAAAATCATGGCTTTTACCCCATTAGCTCCAAATCCATCAGCCTCCAGCATATCAGACTCCTCCCATCACCAACCACATAACTACACTTAAAACCTAACTTTAATTTTCCTTTGAACCTGAGATTTCCACTTCAATTGTTGGTCTGGGATTAAATCTAACATTTCAAATCTTTTTCGCTTTAACCATCTTCCACCCTATATCGATTAAAGAGTTTTCTACTTATCTTTAATTAAAAAAAGATAAAAATCGAATCCCGGGGAGATAATACTATTAATTTAACTTAGAATAACGTTTGTTAAAATAAATGTTAAAAATAGTTAAAACACATCCGGCATTGTTAGGAGTACGACATATTCTCAAAAAATAAAAAGAAAAAATTAAGTTACTTCTACTTCACCCTCCATGGATGGATGGATCGTGCAATAATATTCATAAGTTCCTTTCTGGTCAAATGTGTACGAAAAGCTCTCCCCATCCGCTATATTACCCGAGTCGAACACATCATCTTTGCTGGTGACCGTGTGAGTTGTCCCATCCTGATTTTCCCACACTACTTCCATACCCCCAGGTACGGTTATGAAGCTGGGGCTGAAGGCAAAGTCCTGGATCATTACCTTTTTAGAAAGGATCATTGAGTCCATCAGAACCTGGCCATCTACTTTAACCGGGCCGTCGTCCCCGGGGAACTCGTAAGTCTCGTCTCCGTCATCATAATGGAGCATGGGATATACCTTGGGTGTGGTGTCACCCGAGACACTCACCTTAAGTTCCTGTCGCTCACCCGAGATCAATTCACTATTGCCGATAACTGCCCCTGGACTTCCGTTGTCATCTCTATGAATCACCACATAACCCGGCTCATCCAGGTAAATAGAATCAATATTCACCTGATCATTTTCCATTACCTGATCGGAAACAGTTAGCGATGCCTGTCTCGTCTGCTGCATGTCTTGAGGGACTATTTTGTACACCTTGCCTGTATCACCGGTGGGCCCTGGTGTGTTACTGGTGAGGACGTATATCTCTCCTTCTCTACCTTCTCCAAAACCCAGGATGAACTCTTTTAGCTCTCCAGCCTCTCTATCCTTCAGAGGGAGATCTTTAAGTTCCCAATCTTCGGGAGCGGCAAAGAAAAGCTTTCCTTTTGGCTGTGAGAATGAGAAGCTCCAGTCCCCAAATATGTAGGTGCCCTGATAAGAAGGGAGAGCATCGCCTTCATAAACATGTCCTCCTACAACCACGGACACTCCAGATTCCGGATGCCTGTAATCTATTATGGGGTCCATCAAATCCCTTCCATAGGGTCCCTCATCAGGTCCGCTTTCAGGTGGGTTTGTGGGATTATGGGGGTCAAAATAATGCTTCCCTTCTTTTATATTCCACCCGTAATTCTTTCCTTTCTCCACTATGGAAACTTCTTCAAAGAGATTCTGACCAGCATCGGCCACAAATAGTCTGCCTTCAGAGTCCATGGACATCCTATAGGGATTCCTGAAACCGTAGGCGTATATCTCATCTCTTCCTTCCTCACCCACAAAGGGATTATCCTCAGGAATTCCATATGGGTCACCGCCATCAATATCTATGCGAAGAATACTGCCCAGTAGAGTAGAGAGGTTCTGGGCGTTACCACCAGGCGGATGCCCAATTCCCTGGTCATTGGCTTTCCCTCCATCACCCAGAGAGATATAGAGGTATCCGTCAGGGCCAAAAAGTAGTTGACCTCCATTGTGATTTGATTGAGGCTCATCAACCCTCAACAAGATCCTTTCCGAGTTGGTATCAACCTCTCCACCTTCAGATACCGTGAACTCTGATACATGACTGGTATGATCCCAGTTATCCGGTGCCTCCTCTCTCAGTGGAGCGCTGTAGTACACGTAGAATTTCCCATTTTCCCCATAATTGGGATGGAACGCTATATCCATCAGTCCTCGTTCGTCATAGCCCTGGTTCAGCCCCACAATTTTACCGCTAATATCCAAAAATGGCTCATCACTGATTTCTCCATCCTCCATTTTCCACACTTCTCCTATCTGATCAACGATATAAAGACTGTCCCTGTTTTCGTTTTCTGGGTACGCCATACTTACAGGCGCAGTCAATCCATCAGCAACTACTTTCAAATCCACTTCATCAAATTCTGCTGTAGGTGAAGTAACGGGTGTAGCAGTAGATTTAGGTGTAGGCGTGGTGGTAGGTGATGGTATAGGCGTAGTCGTGGGTGTGGTTGCAGGTTCAGGCTGTTCTCCCTGATCTACACACCCCATAAACAAAACTGCCAGCAATAATCCCCCCAAAACCATTATCATCCTTTTCATTCTTTTCACCCCCTTAACACGTTTATGTGTTTATCCAGGATTAAAAAATTATGAAAAATAATGTGAAAACCGTGAAATACCATCATTCTCTTCATGGTAGTCAAATTTATGTACTTCATCTGCTTACAAATAGAAAGGCTTCGGGGATACCAATGTCCACCATCTATAAGGAAAAACAGGAAAGCAAGCAAGAAACATCCGCAATAATAGAGGTCAGACCCTGTACAGAGGGGGATCTGGATGAAATATACGGTATCGAGTGGATGAACTTTCCTATCCCCTGGTCACCTTTTTCTTTGAGAGACTACCTCCAGAGCAGAATAGGATACTTTCTGGTTGCCACTGATGGAAAAGAAATTCTGGGATATGCTATAGCCACGGTGGAGAAGCAAATCAATCAAAGGATAATTGAGAGAGGACATCTGCTGAAATTGGTGGTGAGAAAAGGGTACAGGAGGAAAAGAGTGGGTTCGTCTCTTCTTAAGGCCTTGATCTACAATATGGAGCAAAAGGGTATAGAGGAGATTTTTTTGGAGGTCAGGGTAGAGAATCCCCCGGCGAGAAAGCTGTATCAAAAGTTCGGTTTCAAGGATAGAGAGTACATGGCAAATTTTTATCTCAACGGAGATGACGCCCTGTTGATGACCAAAAAACTGTAAATAATTACTTTAATCCATCAACGAAGGCTCTCACGTTCTTTCCCAGCACCAAGTGGTTGTAGCCCCCTTCCAGAACTCCAAACCGCCTTCCCTCACATTTTTCCTCAGCATACTCCTTGATGATCTCCCCCATCGTTGCGTAATCTTCAGTATCCAGTACGCCGCCCCAGTCTTCCTTGTGCTTGTCAAAGCCAGCAGAAATAGCTATAACATCGTATTCTTTCTCCGATAGGAAGTTGGGGATACTTTCAATATTTTTCCCCCTAAGGTGGAAATAGTCTACCCGTTCATCGTTACTGAAGGTGTTGGCAGTCCCATCCCCGTAGTGGAGGTCGAAGTCAACGATGACAGCCCTATCAACCATACCATCCTCTAAAAGCCTCCTGACAGCTATAGCTATGTTATTGAAAAAGCAAAACCCCCAGCAGCTGTTGGGACTGGCATGATGCCCAGGTGGGCGCAAGGCGGCGAATGCCGGCTCTTCAAACGATATTCTGGCAGCCTTTATTGCCGCTCCCGCAGAGAGCATGGCCATCGCGTAAATATTTTCCATACTCTTTACATCCCCAAAATGACCCCCGGAGTGGACCAGAAGAACATCCTCTTTCCTTGCTTCTTCAGGCTCTACAAACTCAAAGTCCTTTAGATCAGAGATCACGGCTTCCATTCTGCCCGCTTCGCCAGCAGGGTCGAAAGTGTATACCTCATGGAATCTGGGGTGAAAAACGATCTTCATACAGACAAGTGGTGCTCAACTTTTATAATTCTAACTAAGTTGATGGAATGAAGTGAGTGGGGTTAGAGCTGGGGTTAGAGCTGGGTTATCTGCTGTAAGTCGCCCTTGTATCTCCTTTTTGACTCACATACCCCGTTAAGGAATCTTCAAAGTCTGCTCTAGTCGATCCTGCAGGAAGATCTATCTTCTTTGACAGCACAAAGACTTCAACATTGTAAGTGTGCTCTTCTCCCTCTGGAGGGCAGGGTCCACTGTAACCTATGTCTCCGAAACTGTTCTCACCCTGTACAGCGCTTATGGGACTGGCTACCTCACCTTGCTGGGGAATATCTGCCGGTATAGTGTCTGTTGGCTCTATATTCCATATCACCCAGTGAGTGAATATTCCCTGGGGGGCATCAGGGTCTTCAACTACAACTGCTATGGATTCAGCGTTCTCCATGTCAATACCGGAGATCTGAATTTCAGGAGAAACATCATCTCCATCACAAGTGTATTCCTGGGAAAAACTCTCAAAACCCAACTGTACATCTACTTGAGACTGTTCAAATGAACTTCTATCCTCCTGCTGCTCACTACAACCACAAAGCGCCACTGCCAAAATTAGTAAGACAATAATCCCCACTTTTTTCATATGAGTAGCTATATAACTCAATTAAAAAATCTTCTCCTTTTTCCTAGATAACTGCTCCATCCCATTAAAAAAAGAGAATAGAGTTTAGTTGTTAACAATTAGAAATTATATTTTTTCAAATAAAACATTATTTTTAAACGCTTGTTAATTAATTTTGCATAAAGTGAAAATTCATCAATTTAAAATATGATTCCATAAAAATAATAGGGAAAAAAGGGTTATTCAGTAACCAGGCCAGTGCATCTCCAGTTTATCTCTGCCTGTCTGTCTATGACGTCCACTACGCAAGCAGGATTACACCCCTCTTTTTGGATATCCAGATCTATCCACCAGGTTCCAGTCACATTATTGCACTTATAGCTGTCGGTGAGATTGTCGCCGCACTCACTGTTCCTGGCTATTTTTCTGGCCTCAGTTATGCTCATGCACTCTATGGTGTCGTCCTTACAGCAGTAATCCTGGATTATTTTCTCCACATTATGGGCCTGCAACTCGGGAGTCTCATTGGCGCTCAAATCTCCGGTCTGCTTCAGCTCTCCGGTAACTACTACCCAGTCACCATTATTTACACTTTCAACACTGGCATTTCCTCCTGTGCAGTAATTATCGTCAACTATCTCTCTTCCTCCACCAACGAAATCCTCAGGAACGGTGCAGTTATCGGGGGTAGTCCATTCATAGTGAACATTTACTTTCTCCATCCCTTTGCCATAACCAAAGATCTCACAACAAACTTTTCCTTCGGGCTTCTCCGCACCGGCATCCACACCGTAATAAACCCTTAAGGTTTCTCCCCCAGAAGTCAGCTCAAAACTGCGATCTAACTCTCCAAGCCTGTTCACTTCTCCATAAACCTTCACTTCTTCCTTATAGACCGGTTCCGTTAGCAGCTCAGAAACGTAGACACTTCCTTCGGGCTTTTCATCTGATATTTTCATTCCCAGAGCAGAGAAAACTTCCACTACTCTACCTTCCTGAACAATGACCCTGACTTTAGCCTCATCCACTACGCTGGCGTTCTTCATGGACTGCATATCGAACTGATAGGTAAAACTCCAGCAGTAAGGACACTTCAACGTCATGTTGTTGACCATCTTCAAGTTTCTCCCCTCATAGGCCGTGTACTCTTCCATGTTCCTAACATGATCAAGTGCTATTTGCTGGCTCTCTTCCTGTGTTACCGTGGAAGGGGTTGGAGTGCCGTTACCATTTTCCTGACTGCAACCCAAGATACCCACCGTCAACAGTAAAATCGAAGTCATTATTGACAATTTCAATTTTAACATGATCCTCTACCTCCGCGATTACTCAATACCCATGTATCTTTCTCAGAATATATAGATTTATTTTTGGTTAAATTAAATAAAAAAGAAGTTTTATTTTAATCCTGTCATTACCGAATAAAGAAGAGTGTCACTAACATAAAGAAGTATCACTAACATAAAGAGACTTTATAGAAGCAGGGGAAGACAAAATTATTTTTGGAGTGTGCGGGGGGCTTTCCAAATATTTCAACGTTGACAATTTCAATTTTAACATGATCCTAGATGTCACCTCGTCAGGCTGATTTTTGTAGTTGGAGGTTTTCTCAAGGGCGTTACTCTCTTGATATACATCATTCTGGCATTGATAACTCCTGAATAGAAAGTGGAGACCTTTGGGGCTGAAATTATAGATCATCGTGACCACCAGAAATTGAAAGGAGACAGAACCTCCTGGCATATGGGGTTGATAATGGTAGGTATCTTCCTGTTTGTTCAGGAGATGATGCCTTTCTGGTTGAACGGCTTCAATTGCTGGCAATTATACTGGTTTTATTGAATTTGCCTTACTCCAGAAGAAAAGAGAAAAGAAAGGTTAGACTGAATTCAAGAGCATTTTACAGGTAATTAACCTTCGCTAACTTTTTTCCAGCTTTTAACCAGATTGGGAACAGTGGCAAAATCGTTCAACTCCGATGGTTCGATCCACTTGAACTCGGTGTGCTCCCAATCCAGCTTGATCCGGGGTTTTTGCTTTAGTTCCACCATAACAGGATTTATTAACCACGTCCTCCCAATCTCCGAGTCTCTGAACTTCCAGGGCTCACCATAAGTAATAGAGGATATTTCATCCTCCTCAACCCCAATTTCCTCTTCAAGCTCTTTTAGAACCTTATTCCTTACCGGTTTTACCTCGTCCAGGTAACCTGCTACGGTGTTCCATTTTCCCTGATAAGAACCCACTTTATCGCTTCTTCTCAGTATAAGCAGTTGGTTCCCCGACTTGACGAAAACAGTAATAACTGGTGCAAGATCAGAGTGAGAATAATCTATTCTGCCATCGGGGAACTTTGGGAGAGACTTAATCAACTCCTTTACAGTATTCAGAATTTCGTCTTCTCTCATAAATTAAAGTTTGATAATGTGAGAACGTTTATACTCATCCAGAAATGTGGAGACGTCAAAATCCTTTTCTACACCCTCCATAGGTTTTATGTTCTCGTTGATAAATCTCCACAGCTCTTTTTCATCCCTGGCAATAATCTGGACCAGAAGATCGTGATCCCCAGTTGCCGTAGTAACTATCTGCACTTCATCGTATTCGGCCAGCTTTTGGGCAATTTGATCCATCTTGGTTGGGTCAACAGATAGTCCCAGCCAGGCTGTAGTGTCATATCCTACCACCTTGGGGTCGATTATCGCCGAGAAGCTTTTTATAACTCCATTTTCTGAAAGTTTTTTAATTCTGTAGTGAACAGTGCTCGCTCCGATGTCAAGCTTTTTTCCAATTTCCTGATAGCGAACCTTATCATTCTCCTGCAGGATTTGAAGGATTTTTTTATCTATTTCATCCATAAATTCAATAGTTTACTGCCCAAATTAAAATCTTTTGATTGATATTCACCTATGTGGAACCCTTACCGGGTAATCAGATCCGTATTATTTAATACTT
>CAZQTT010000097.1:0-8420 GCA_964596255.1 uncultured archaeon | reverse complement strand
AATTGAACCCCGAACTGGGAACAGATGAACAATTCGAGAGATTATGCGACGAACTTAATGAATATAAGATGGGGTGGCTTCAGGACATAGTGCCCAATCACATGGCCTATGACAGGCAAAATGAACTGCTGATGGACATAATGGAGAGTGGACAGAACTCAAAATACTATTCATTCTTTGACATCCAGTGGGACCACCCATACGAGAGCATCAAGGGCAAGATCCTTGCTCCCTTTCTGGGAGACTTTTTCGGTGAATCCCTGGAAAGAGGTGAGATCCGATTGGATTATGGTCAAAATGGGTTTTTTATCAACTATTTTGACCTCAGCTTTCCTCTAAAGATTGAATCTTACGCCAGCATTCTGTCACATGGCCTGAGACACCTCAAAAGTAAGATTGGAGACCACCACGACTACACCAAACTATTGGGAATTCTCTATGTGCTCAGGACTCCCTCAAATGGTGAAGAGGAATATGATAAACCCGGGTTTGTCAAAAGGATGTTATGGGAGCTCTATACTAAAAATAAAGACATCAGAGAATACATTGATCAGAACATACTACTCTTCAACGGAACGGTAGGGGAGTCTGAAAGCTTCGATTTGCTTGAAAACCTTCTCAGAGAACAATTGTTCAGATTATCCTTCTGGAAGGTCGCTGCTGAAGAAATAAACTATCGGAGATTCTTCAGCATCAACGAGCTGATCTGCTTGAGGATTGAGGATGAGGCGGTCTTCAACTACACTCATTCCCTGGTCTCCGATATGCTGGATAAAGGGAGGTTTTCGGGGGTTAGAGTGGACCACATCGATGGCCTCTATGATACCACCGATTACTTGAAAAGGCTGAGGGAGAAAGCGGATTACGTGATAGTGGAAAAGATATTGGAGCCCGAAGAAGAGATACCTTCTTTCTGGCCAGTGGAGGGCACAACCGGTTATGACTTCATGTATTACCTGAACAACGTCTTCTGCACGAGGGAGAATGAGAAGGAGTTCGACAGAATATATTCCAGTTTCACTGGCCTTAACAAGTCTTATAACGAATTATTGCTGGAGAAGAAGAGGTTGATCATCGGGAAGCACATGGCAGGGGATGTGGAGAATCTGGCATTATTGCTCAAGAACATCTCATCCAAATACCGTCACGGGAGCGATAAAACACTCTACGGAATAAAGAGGGCTCTAGTAGAGATAATGGCCCAGTTCCCCATTTATCGGACCTATACCAACAGAACTGCCTCCAGAAATGAGGACAGAGGATATATAAAAGAAGCCGTCAGAAAAGCAAGCCAAAAAATCCCTGACCTTCAACATGAGCTGAATTACGTCCAGGATTTTCTTCTGCTGGAGCTGTGGGACAGTCTCAACGAAGAAGAGAAGGAGCAGTACATGAATTTTGTGATGAAATTCCAGCAGTTCACCGGACCGTTGATGGCCAAAGGGTTCGAAGACACTTTTCTTTATGTTTACAACAGGTTCATATCCCTTAACGAGGTGGGAGGAGAACCCGGTAACTTCGGTATTTCTATAGAGCAGTTCCATGAATTCAATAAAAAGAGGGCTAAGACCCCGCACACGTTGAACGCCACTTCAACCCACGACACCAAAAGAGGAGAGGATGTGAGGGCCAGATTGAACGTGCTCTCCGAGATGCCTCATGAATGGGAAAGGAATGTGAAAGAATGGGCTGAAATCAACAAGAGCAAGAAGAAGGTGGTGGAAGGAGAAGAGGTCCCGGATAAGAACGATGAGTATCTCCTCTACCAGACACTGGTGGGAGCATACCCCTTTGACCCCAATGAACTCCCGGAGCTCACCCAGAGGATAAAAGACTACATAGTCAAGGCCATCAGAGAAGCCAAAGTCCATACCGCATGGATAAAACCCGACTCTGATTATGAAGAGGCATTTACCTCTTTTGTGGAAAAGATATTGGAGCCCGAAGATAAAGATGACGATCAATTCCTCAAATCCTTCTTACCATTCGTCGAAAAAGTTTCCTACCAGGGAATTTTCAATTCTCTTTCCCAGACCATCATAAAGATAACAGCTCCCGGAATCCCAGACTTTTACCAGGGAACAGAGTTCTGGGACCTCAGTCTAGTCGATCCCGATAACCGCCGACCCGTTGACTTTGAGAAGAGAAAGAATTTCCTTCAGCAGATGCTCCAGCACATCAACCAGAAAGAAAGCACTCTTGATTTGGTTCAGGAGCTTCTTTCGACTTACAGAGATGGGAGGATAAAGCTGTTCTTGACACAGCAGGCATTGAAAGTTAGAAAGGAGAACATAGAGGTATTCCAGGAAGGTGATTACGTCCCTCTTGAAGTGTACGGGAAACACGAGGAGAACATAATTGCCTTTGCACGAAATCGTGGTGAGCGCTGGGTGATTACTGTGGCACCAAGATTTGTGAGCAGTTTGATAGGTGAAAATGAAATGAGTGAAAATAAGTATCCGCTGGATTCAGTGTGGGAGGATACACACATAGTCCTCCCCAAGGGATTGAAGGGATCGGACCAGCTCAAGGACGCCATTACGGGAAATAAGGTCAAAGGCGGGGAAAAATTAATGGTAGGGGATGTTCTTAAATACTTCCCTGTAGCCTTGCTTTTAGGTGAAAAATATGAATAGACGAGGAAGCGGATTACTTCTCCACATCACATCACTCCCCTCTCAATTCGGAATAGGCGATCTGGGACCATGGGCTTACACATTTGCAGATTTTCTCGCTGGAACTGGTTTTGACGTATGGCAGATCCTCCCCCTGAATCCTACCGAGGTGGTCCACGATAACTCTCCCTACCACAGCTACTCCGCTTTTGCAGGAAATACCTTTCTTATCAGCCCGGAGCTAATGGTTAAGGATGGATTGCTTTCGGAACAGGATTTGAAACCCATCCCCGACTTCTCTCAGGATGAAGCGGATTATCAAGCGGTCACAGATTACAAGAAAAAGTTGTTCGATATTGCCTACCAGAATTTCAAGGCGAAGCAGGGGGAACAGGAAAATTACCAATACGAGTACCAGAAGTTCTGTGAGGAGCACTCGAACTGGCTGGACGATTTCGCTCTATTTGCTGCCCTGAAAGATTACTATAAAAAGACGTGGAATCAGTGGCCAGAAGATGTAAGGGACAGAGACAAAAAAGCGCTGGAATCTGCTAGAGAGCAGTTGAAGGAGGAGGTCAACAGAGAAAAATTCCTTCAGTATGTTTTCTTCTCCCAATGGTTCTCTCTCAAGTGCTATTGCAATCAGAAAGACATTCATATTCTGGGGGACCTCCCCATTTACGTCACTTATGACAGCTCCGATGTGTGGGCTCATCAGGACATATTCAAGCTGGACGAGAATAAGCTGCCCGTGTTCGGGGCAGGAGTCCCTCCCGATTACTTCAGCAAAACAGGACAATTATGGGGCAACCCGGTTTACAAATGGGATACTCTCAAAAAGAGGGATTACGACTGGTGGCTGCAGAGGATAGGGCACAACCTTAAACTGTTCGACTACGTGAGGATCGACCATTTCAGGGGCTTTATAGCCTACTGGGAGGTTCCTGCGGGAGAGAAGACAGCGGTGAACGGTAAATGGGTGGAGGCGCCAGCGGAAGATTTCTTCCACAAGCTGGCCAAGAAATTCCCCTTCCTGCCCATTGTGGCTGAAGACTTAGGCACTATAACTTCCGACGTGAGAGAGATCATAAGCAGGTATGAATTCCCGGGGATGAAAGTCCTTCTCTTCGCTTTTGGTGAAGACAATCCCCGGAACCCCTATTTGCCCCATAACCACCACAGGAACTACATCGTTTATACAGGAACTCATGACAACAACACTGTTAGAGGCTGGTTTGACTATGAAGCCCATGAAAAGGATATAGAAAGACTATCCACATATCTGGGGAAGGATGTGCAGAGAGAAGAGGTTCACTGGGACCTCATGAGGCTGGCTTTAATGTCCGTGGCAAACACGGCCATCATTCCGGTGCAGGATATCCTTGGTCTGGGAGAAGAGACCCGCATGAACAGGCCTGCAGGAGGCACCGGGAACTGGAAGTGGAGACTCACTCCTCAACAATTCGAGCAGATCCCTGGCGATGAACTGAATCATATGCTGTGGTTGTATGGAAGGAGATGACCCTCTGTGGTATAAGGATGCCATCATCTATGAAGTCCACGTGAAATGCTTTTACGACAGCGATAATGACGGGATCGGTGATTTCAAGGGGCTTATACAGAAGCTGGATTACCTGGAAGACCTGGGGGTCAATACCATATGGCTGTTGCCCTTTTATCAATCACCTCTTAAGGATGATGGCTACGATATCTCCAATTATTTCAAGGTGAATCCCGATTACGGCACCCTGCAGGATTTCAAGAAGTTCCTCCAGGAGGCTCACAAGAGGAATATCAGGGTGATAACTGAGGTGGTCATCAACCACACCTCTGACCAGCATCCCTGGTTCCAGAGATCGAGGAAGTCGAAACCGGGCACTGTGTGGAGGGACTTCTATGTGTGGAGCGACACAATGGAGAAGTACAGGGATGCCAGGACAATATTCAAGGATTTCGAGACATCCAACTGGACATGGGACCCCGTTGCGGGAGCATACTACTGGCACCGGTTCTATTCTCATCAACCCGACCTCAATTTCGATAGTCCCAGGGTCCAGAAGGAGATCCTTCGGGTTATAGACTTCTGGATGGAAATGGGTGTGGACGGGCTCCGGCTTGATGCTGTCCCCTACCTGTTCGAGAGAGAAGGGACCAACTGCGAAAACCTGCCCGAGACCCACCAGTTCCTGAAGAAGCTGAGAGAGCATGTGGACAAGAATTTCCCCCACAGAATGCTTTTGTCCGAAGCAAATCAGTGGCCGGAAGATGCAGCAGCCTACTTTGGAGATGGGGACGAAACCCACATGGCATTCCACTTTCCTCTAATGCCCCGAATGTTCATGGCCATTCAGATGGAGGACCGCTTTCCCATAATCGATATCCTGGAGCAAACACCATCCATCCCGGATAATTGTCAGTGGGTGCTGTTCCTGAGGAATCATGACGAGCTGACCCTGGAGATGGTCACCGATGAAGAACGGGATTATATGTACCGGGTTTACACTCAGGACCCTCGAATGAGAATAAATCTGGGCATCCGCCGCAGGCTGGCCCCACTACTGGGGAACGACTTCAGGAAGATCAAGCTGATGAAGGCCCTGTTGTTGACCCTTCCGGGCACTCCTGTCCTTTATTACGGTGACGAGATAGGAATGGGGGACAACTACTACCTTGGGGATAGGGATGGCGTGAGGACTCCCATGCAGTGGTCACCGGACAGAAATGCAGGGTTCTCCATGGCAAACCCCCAGAAACTGTACCTTCCCGTAATCATTGACCCTATTTCTCATTACGAAGCTGTAAACGTGGAGAATGAAGAGAAAAACCCCTCTTCGTTATTGTGGTGGATAAAGTATTTGATATCCATCCGGAAGAGGTGCAGGTCTCTGGGTAGGGGAGACACGGAGCTACTATATCCTGACAACCAGAAGATAATGGCTTTCACCCGCCAGTATCAAGATGAGGTCATTCTTATGGTGGCCAACCTGTCCAGACAACCTCAACCCGTTTTCCTCGATCTATCGAAGTACAGCGGCTATGTTCCTCAAGAGGTGTTCAGCAAGAATACTTTCCCTCCCATTGAGAAATCTCCATACTTCTTGACCCTGAACCCCTACGGTTTTTTCATCTTCACCTTAAAAGGAGAGGAATCCAGGAGAGAGGAAAGAATTCCGGAGTTAAAGGCCACCAGCTGGAAAAAATTCTTGAGCAGCAGGGAGGTAAAGAAACTGGAGAAAGCTCTACCCTCATACCTCGAGAGGTGCAAGTGGTTTGCAGGTCAGTCGAGGGTCATTCAAAACGTGGAAGTTATGGAGAATATACCCATCAATCATTCTGCAATTCTTCTGGTTAAAATAAATTATACAGAAGGCCTGAGCGAGACCTATCAAATACCTGTATCCTTCATACCTTTATCTGAGGAGAGGGTAGAGAAAATAGAGAAAGTTATGGACCGACCAGAGGGTTTGATAGCATTCTTCACAACCGAGCGTGGTCAAGGCGGTCAAGGCGGTCAGGGCTACATCATTGATGGCGTTCATTACGAGAAATTCCGGAAAGACCTCTTCTCGCTGGCCTCTCAGGGAAAGAGTGTGAAGGGGCGAGAGGGAAAGGGAGAACTGGTGAACCATCTGAGCCCCGAATTTGGGAAATTCAAGAAAGTAAAGGGTCTTCCAGATGAATCCAGGTTATCTGAATCCCAGAAAAGCAACACCCCCATCCTGTTCGAGGATAAATTCTTCCTGAAGCTCTTCAGGCGTATCGATGAAGGCGTCAACCCCGATCTGGAGGTGGGGACCTTTCTCACCGAAAAGGCTGGCTTTAAACATTCACCCTCATTTCTTGGATCTATTGAGTACAGGACCGACTCTACACGGCTGGTACTGGGTATCCTGCAGGAATACGTTCCCCATGAGAGTGAAGCCTGGGGGCATATGGTGGATGCCGTAAGACAGTATTTTGAACAGGTCCTGTCCAGAATAACGGAAATACAGCCTCAATTCCCCTCTTCTCTTCTGGAGGTGAGCATTACCACTGTCCCTCCCCTGATACACGACCTTATGGGGGGAGTGTATCTGGAGATGGCTCATTTGCTGGGTAAGAGGACGGGCGAAATGCATGCCGCCCTTTCATCTTCTAATGAACCGGATTTTTCCCCTGAAAGCTTCTCCACACTTTATCAGAGGTCTCTTTACCAGTCCATGAGGGGTCTGGTGAGGAGAACTACAGAATTCCTCTCCAAAAATGTCAAAGACATGCCCCAGGATGTTCAGGTAGAGGCTGGAAACTTCTTCCTTCTGGAACCCGAAATCCTCGACCGCATGGGTGATGTATTGGGCAAAAAGTTCTCCGCCAAGAAGATAAGGATACATGGAGATTACCATTTGGGCCAGGTCCTATACACTGGCGATGACATGATAATTTTCGACTTTGAAGGTGAGCCGATCCGCGCCCTCAGTGAAAGGAGGTTGAAGCACTCCTCCCTTAAGGATGTTGCGGGGATGATCAGGTCATTCCATTATGCCGCTAACACTGCCCTTTACCAGTACGTGCGTTCAGAGGACGTGCCCACACTTAAGGAATGGGCCGATCTGTGGTATTATTACATGAGCGGTGTTTTTCTCAGCTCGTATGTGGAAACTGTCAGAGGTATATCTCTCCTCCCGGAGAATAGGGAAGACCTCAGCACTTTACTGCATGTTTTCCTTCTGGAAAAAGCTATTTATGAAATCAACTACGAACTTGTTAACCGACCGGAGTGGGTCATAATACCATTAAAAGGGATAAAGTTCATTCTGGGAGAGTATGAAAAACATGGGAAAGATGGGAAACATGGATAGTGAGGGGAGAAAAGGCACGAGCATGCTTAGTGATTACGATATTTATCTTTTTAAGGAAGGAAGTCATTTTCGATTGTTCGATAAACTGGGCTCCCACCTCACAGTTAATAATGGCTATGAAGGAGCGCATTTTGCGGTGTGGGCCCCCAATGCCCGCAGTGTTTCCGTGATGGGAGAATTCAATCAATGGGATCCTAAAGCGAATCCTTTGAACAGTAGAGAGGATGGCTCAGGAATTTGGGAAGGTTTTATCCCCGGAGTAGCTAAAGGAAATGCTTACAAATACCACATTGTATCCATCTACGGTGACTATGTAGTGGATAAAGCCGACCCCTTTGCCTTTTACAACGAACAACCTCCTAAAACCGCTTCTATTGTGTGGGACCTGGAATACGAATGGGGAGATGATGATTGGATGAACAACAGGCAGGAGTTCAACTCTCACGACTCGCCCATCTCCGTGTATGAGGTCCATCCGGGCTCCTGGATGAGAGTCCCTGAAGATAACCGTTTTCTGAATTATAGAGAGCTGGCACCAATGCTGGCCAATCACGTCAAGAAAAAGGGTTTCACTCATGTGGAGTTCATGCCCGTGATGGAGCACCCCTTCTACGGCTCCTGGGGATACCAGACCACCGGATATTTTGCTCCCACCAGCCGCTATGGAACGCCCCAAGACTTCATGTATCTGGTGGATTATCTTCATCAAAAAGGGATCGGGGTCATACTGGACTGGGTGCCATCCCATTTCCCCAACGACGAGCACGGGCTGGTCTATTTTGACGGAACCCACCTTTTCGAGCACGCAGACACCCGCAAGGGATATCACCCTGACTGGAAGAGCTCTATCTTCAATTACGGGAGGAATGAAGTCCGCAATTTTCTCATAAGCAGTGCCATGTTCTGGGCGGACAAATATCATGCTGATGGTATCCGCCTGGATGCCGTAGCCTCTATGCTTTATCTG
>CAZQTT010000096.1:0-8492 GCA_964596255.1 uncultured archaeon | reverse complement strand
ATCCTTAATTAAAATGTTAAAACTTTTTCATTGCCCATTACCACTTCATACATGTCCTTCATCGTAGATACTGGGCACACTCCCGATTCTGACTTGCGTATCTCCAGACAAGAGCCGCAGGCAAGCAATTCACCGCCATTGTCGATGAAGGAGGTTATTTGCTCGGTCACGTTGAACTTATCAGTGTCCAGGTTCTCAACCTCCACTCCCTTTCCGGTTAAAAAGATTTGTACTTTATTTCCTTCCTTGAGAGCAAAGTTGCTCAACCGAAAGGCATTCCACACAGTTTCCGTATCATTGGAGTAAATTATGATTCCTAAACCCATGGCTCGCTTCCTCTTCGGCGGATATTTAATATTTTCTGTGAATGAACAGAGACCGAACATAATACCATCTATGTTTAAACAAGTAAATGTGGTCAGGATTAAACCAATAGCCCTTAGCCCTCTCCTCGTTAGGACTATCCAAGCTATTATTATCGCCAGTACGGTGCGAAAATTCGTTTCTCTCTGTCCAACTGTTGTTTAATCTTCACTTTTAACAGCTTTTGTAGTATTTTCGCCGGGGATTTAACCGTCAATGCCCTTTTCAAAGAAAGGTATAAAGTTTTCAACCGATTAATAACCGTTATCAGCACTTAACCCCTCGGGATACTCCCAGTGTTAGGCCGAGCCTAAGACGACTCTTATGTATGATTATAGTTATTTTTCCCAATATATGTGTTTTAAAAATATTTTGTTTTTAATTACAAGTGCAAGAAAAGTATTTATAGGAGATTAGCTATAAAGACTAAAAAAATAGCTTATGGGGGTTGATGGGGTGGATAAGAAAGTATATCTGGTTTCAGTGGGAGTTTTATTTCTATTGGTTGCTGTTTTGTGTTCTGGTTGCGCTCAGCAGGAAGGAAAACCGGGCATCACAACTTTCGTCGGTGCGGATTATGTTGGTTCTCAAAAATGCAAAGAGTGTCATGCAGGGCTTTTTGAGGGGTGGAGAGAAACTCTTCATCCCTACAAAGTACAGGATGCAAATGAAAGAACTGTAATTGGTGATTTCTACCAGAATAACACTCTTACAGCAGGTGGCTATACCACCAGAATGTATGAAGAAGAAGGCGTATATTATGTTACAACCCTGGACGGCCAGGGCAATGAGCAGACATATGAAGTAGATTATACTTTAGGTGGAAGTCAGTGGAAGCAGCGTTATCTCACGGTCTTTCCCAATGGGGAGATCCATATACTGCCCATTCAATGGAATATGGATACCAAAGAGTGGGTGGATTATCACGGTTTAGGGAGCTATCAACCGGGTGATGCAGGCTATTGGGCTAGTTCTGGTAGGATTTGGCAGTACAAATGTGCAGGTTGCCATGTAACCGGATTAGAGATAAATTACGACCCACAGGATGATACTTTTGATACTACCTGGGTTGACAACGGTGCCGGGTGTGAAGCCTGCCATGGACCGGGAAGCAATCATGTCGAAGCTACTACAGAGAACAAACCTGATACTATAGTCAATCCAGATAAAACCAACTTCCGCATGGGCGCTGAAGTGTGTGGATCGTGTCACAACAGAGGAATGTCACCTGATGGGGAGTTTGGGTATCCTAAAGAGTTCCTACCCGGAATAGCATCAAGAGGACTTGATTTTACCTATGTTTCAGTTGCACCCGATTCAGGAAGATTCTGGGATACTGAAGATGCAAAGAGCCATCACCAGCAATATCTTGACTACATGAAGAGCATGCACGGAGATACAGGAGTGGGATGCTGGGACTGCCACGACTCCCACAGTTCGGGAGAAAGCAATAGATTCATGCTGAGACTACCGGGGAGCTCTGGATGCAAAGCATGCCACGATACTCCCAGAGAGGTTCCCAGCTTAGAGGGGGCAAGCCACTCCATCCATGATTTCGGTAGTTGTGTTGACTGCCACATGCCAGCAACAGCCAAAAGCGCTCTACCCGGAGATATCAGGAGCCACAGGTTCGAAGTCCTCAAACCAGAAGTGACTATAGAAGCACTAATTGATGGAGCTATGGAGAAAGACCAGACAATACTGAGCTTTTACGACCTGGAGGAGAGCGATGTTGAGGGGCTCAACAGGACCGAAGTTGAACAACTTCTCGAGGAGAGGGCATTAGAAGCTATGAAAGAGGAAAAACCAGTTGTGGACTTCTTCTGGGAAGTACAACCGAGCTCCTGCTACGGCAGCCCTCTAAGACCGGGATGCCATGTAGATGCTTCTCCATGGGTACTTCAGGATTACGTAGAGTCAGAACTGGATGCTGAAGTGTAGAAAATGAGAATAAGAGCTGCAAGATTGGGGTTACTGATAATCCTTATATCTTTATTTTTATGTCAGGTAGAGGCTCAAGGGCTGCAAAATCAAGACCTCGATTTCAAAAAGTACTGGGAAGACAGGTGGAGTAAACCTTTTCCTGATTCACCGGAGCAGCAGAGGACGTATCCCCTATCTTATGCTTTTGAGACTTACAGAGATTCCTTACACGGTAAAGCCAAGCAGTTGGGCATCGAAAAGGCTCCTACCTGCGAAGACTGTCACAAAGTAGCCAAATGGAGTGAGATTTTACCCATGACCAATCCTCTGTCTCCGGTTCATGAAGACAATCTTGGCAGGACATGTGCTCAATGTCACGGAGAGAGCATGATAAACGCCAGAGTATCTGAAGGTTCCATGCATGTAAAAATATCTCAGCGGAGTATAATTGGGGAACCATATACTCCTGATGAAGGTTTACCGCCTGGAGTGACTTTAAGAGAGGAATTTTACTTTATTGGACCCATAGACATGTCCAGTCTTGCCAACTGGTTCTTCTCACTCCTTACTATAGTTGTCATGGGAGTATTCGTGGTCATAGTGTTCTTTGATACTTTTAAAAAAGTGAGTGAAAGAAGAAGAAAGAAAAAGGGTGGAGGAGGTTAAATGGCAGAAAAAGAGTGCCGATTTACCCTTTTACAGAGAATTCAGCACATAATTTTGTTCTCCTCAGTATTCATCCTGGCGATCACAGGCCTGCCCAGAAAGTACTTCGATGCCTGGTGGGCCGACCCCATAGTTGCTCTCTTTGGAGGGTTGGAAAGCATGGGCGTACTGCACAGGGCGGGAGCAGTTATGCTTGCCGGTGTGGGTATATTTCACGTAATTTACTATATTTTGATCCAGAGAGACATACCTTTGTGGGAAAGGGACGTCATCCCCAGAAGAAAGGACTTCGCAGATTTCTATCAGCATCTGAAGTACATCTTGAGGTTAAGCGACAAATTTCCGGGAATGGGGCGCTACACCTGGTGGCACAAGTTCGATTACATGGGAGCGTTCTGGGGTCTGGTGATAATGGGTGTCAGCGGAATCATAATGCTCTACTTCGACTTCTTTTTACAGTACATTCCCTTGGCGGCAGTAGAGACCGTGTGGGTCATCCATGGGGAGGAGGGGACCTTAGCCATCCTGTTCCTTGTGCTGGTCCATCTCTACTGGCGACACACCAACCCTGAGGTATTTCCCATGAGCTTGTGCTGGGCTCACGGTGAAGTGAGTAGAGAGTGGCTGGAAAGATACCATCCCCAAGAGCTTGAGGACCTGGAAAAAGGAAGAAGGAAGAGAATCCAGAAGAAAAAAGAATATTCCATTTACCTTACCGTACAGAGAATCCTGGACAAAATCAACCAGAAACTGGGAGGAGTAATCCCTCCAATCCTGGCAGTGATAACCGTGATCATCTACTTACTTGTCCTCCAATACATTCTTGATGTAGCTTTGGACGTGATATGAGAAACAGCGTTTAATGGGCAAAAAATTAGGAAAAGAATGGTAGTATATCCATTATTCGTTCTATAATGCTCTTATTCTTCTTTTCGCTTACTTTCATCTCTGGATATTCTGTAAAGGTATAGACTTCTTCATCTTCTACTCCACTTACCATGATCTTTAGTTGATAGTTTTTGGGGATAGCGTCTCCATCGAACTCCAGTTTTAATGCTCCTTGCGCCGCCTCTCCTGGGTCTAACGCTCCTACGAAATCTTTATCCCTGAGGTAGGTGACTGGCTGGTTTACTTTCTCTATTCCCTGGATCGAAACCGACTCGATTTCTTTTTCCCCAACATTCTTAATAGTGGCGATCATTGTTACTTCTTCGCCAGCACCGGGAGATTCTGGAGTGTAATAGGTTCCAGTTATCTTGATATCAGGTTCACCGGTGATCTTAACACTTATATCTCTTTGAGTATTAACTCGTTGGTTGTCTATTGTATAAGAAACATTCAAGGGGATCAAGTAGTTACCAGAATCTATGTCCTCTTCCACGTCCAGTTCCAGG
The DNA here is from genome assembly GCA_964596255.1 of uncultured archaeon. Taxonomy (GTDB): domain Archaea; phylum Halobacteriota; class Archaeoglobi; order Archaeoglobales; family Archaeoglobaceae; genus JdFR-22. The sequence goes on along the minus strand of CAZQTT010000096.1, from coordinate 4,146 downwards.
TTTATTGAGCCTTTTTCATCTTTATCAAGATTCCCCAATTGCTTTGTCTGGTCGGTTTTGGTGTTGAAGGGGTTATCTATCACTGGTTCAACCACGATGTTTTTTGCTTCCCTCGTGCCAAGATTCTGGATGACCGCGTTCACATCTACATCTTCATCTCCCGGATTGATCTCAAGGTAATTGGAGTCAACAACTTCGAGATCCTCTTCTCCCTCGACCAGCACTCCGACCTGTAGATCACTGGTCAATTGGCGGTCATCGTATTCGTAGTTCAGTGAAAAGTCGATGAGGTGCACTCCAGAATTAATGTCTGATGAAGCCCTTAGAGTGTAAGTGATCTCTTCAGAACACTCAGGGAACAGATAATCAATGAATCGCTTGGTGCCCTGGTTGAATGGCATTATGCCGTCATTTACCTGCTGGGATTGTGTTTGGGCGGTAGAATCAGTCTGTGTTTGTGTTTGAGATATAGTGGACTGACTGGTTTGGTCGATAATAGAGGATGGAGCAGTGTTAGTTGATAGCGTCTGAGAGTCGGTCATGGACTCATCGGTTGTGTAGCTAGTACTTTGCTGGGGTTTCATGGATATTGTGAGGTCTTCGACCGTCCTTCTTCCGTAGTTTGTCAGTTCAAGAGATAATTTAAATGTCTGTCCTGGTTCAATGTTCTTCGGCTCGACTTTTAATCTCTCGATCTGGATAATATCTGGATTGAACTTTTTTTGTGTAGGGGTCTCTTTTACTACTACTATTTTTTCTGTAGTCTCATTTTCCTCTTCTTGAGCTTGTACTACGTTTGCTCCTAAACTGAATATCACCAATACTAACGCTGCTATCAGACTAACTCTAAGTAGCTTAATTTTATTGTCCTCACTCCTGCAACCATTATTCATACAAAACTTTTTTTCTGTCATTTTCCCACCTCAAAATCATTACAGCATTCTTGATGCTGCATTACCTATTCACCTCCATCCAGAGTTTAACACACTTAATCGAACTTATGACCATTTTTATCACCTCTGTTTAGTTTGTGCTTGCCTGAAAGCTTCTCGTGTCTTTATTAAGGAGGGGGATAGAAAGAAAGCTGCAAACATAGAAGCTGCTATCCCGAAAACCAGTATCACCCCTAGGCTTTTTATTATCGGCAGGGAGGCTATGGTTAATGCTGTGTATCCGAATATGGTAGTTAGCCCTCCAGTAAGTATCCCAGGCCCCACGCTGGTCAGGGTCTCTTGTATTGAGTCAGCTTCCCGGAATCTGTGAGTGATATGCATTCCGAAGTCGATGGCGAGACCAAGGATTATTGATAGGAACCCGATTAAGAATTGATTTATTTCTATCCCCATATAACCAACAAATCCAAAGGTCCACAGAGCTCCAACTATCATGGGAGCCCCCATAATTACACTATCTGTGAATGACCTGAAGAGCAATAAAATTACAAGTATTATGCCAATAGAGCCTACAGTTGACATTATAGTCATGTCCTCACTTGCTACCTGGACCATCTTATGATCTATAGGGGTGTTACCCGTTAAAGATGCTTCATATCCAGCGGGCAGTGTAACAGCTCTCATATTCTCTTTGATACTCCCGATATTCTCTGTCATCTCCTTCTGGTTGCCTGAAAAGGTTCCCTGGAGATTTATCACCAGAATAGAATAATCGTCGTTGAAGTACTCCCGGGCTCGAGGATTGTTTTTGATAAGTTGTTTTATTTCTGATTCGCTATCTGGTATCTCTTTAACTAAGCTTGAAAAGGAATCTATGCTGTCAACTTTCGTATTATGAGAGTTAGCCAGTATTAGGTTCTGCATTGCCTTTGAAGACTTCAAAAGATCAGGTTCTATAACGTCCCTACCGCCCGTTGCTTTAATGACTATTGTGCCGGTGTCTGATGACCCGAATTGGCTCTCAATGCGGTTGAGGTTTTGGACCACATCTGAGTCCTGTGGTAACATATCTTCTGTTCCTGCCGACATTATTATTTTGGTCCCTCCATAAGACATGAACAATGTGGCGATGACGAAGAATATGGTCAATTTTTTGTAGTGTTTCTCAGTTATACCGGTAATCAAAACGAATAGCTGTCGTATTCTTCCCGTGTGAACAGCTATCTTAGGATTCTCAATGGATCCTGTAAGCTTTCTCCTGATCTTTTCTTCATAGATAATCGTTATTGGTAGCAGCGTTAAGGCAGAAATTAATGCTATCAGTATGCCCAGTACCAGGGATAACGATAAGTCCTTCATAAAAGAGATTCTTGATATGTATATTGATGCGAACCCTACGATAGTAGTAACTGAGGTCCCTATTATGGCTTTCCCAACTTTGCTAATAGATATTGAAGCTGACTCCTCCAGTCCTTTCCCTTCCCCTCTTTCTTCATAATAACGATTGGTGATGTGTGCCCCATAATCTATCCCCATGCCTATCAACATGGCGGCAACTGCGACAGTGGGTGGACTGATTTTCATTCCAATTATTGACAGAATCCCTATGGTTATTATTACAGAAATCAACATCGGGAGTAATGGAACGAGAGCTCTTGCCAAATCCCGGTAGAAGTACAATAAAGCTCCAAGTACTAAAGATAATGCCAGCAGAACCATTTTCTGCATGTCTGACTGTAACAAAGTTGTCATCTCGTGGTCCAAAGGTACACTACCTGTCAAAGAAACCTCGACTCCAGCGGGGAAACCAGCTTGATCAACTGAATTCTTTATATCGTCTAGAGCAGAGGCTATGTCCGCTTTGTTATTCTCTACGTCTGCCTGAACCATTATAATAGTTGAAGAATAATCAGAATTTATAAATTCCCTTGCATGAGGTGATCTCTCAATAATTTCTTTGATCTGGCTCTTATCCTGTATGTTGCTGCTGTACTGGTTGACCAGGGATGGATATGATCTGACGTTTCTTACGAACTCGTAATCTTCAAGCTCATGCGAGAATTTTTGGATTGCCTCAAATACTTCAGGGTCCCTGATGTCGGTGATCCCTTCTGATATGTCGTTTATCTCAACCAATACCAGTATCTGGTCTTTGGAACCAAATTCACTTTCTACAATATCATTATCCTTTACTATATCCATATCACTGGGTAAAGTGTCTTCAGAAGCACCTGATGAGAATTCCAGGGTTTGTAAACCAGATAGGGCTAATACGATTGCTATAGCGAATATTAATATTATTATCCATCTTCTTTTTACTACTTGATCAGGCAGAGCCAACAGGATCACCACTTAATTAAGGAATAAGAAGGATTGAAGAATGAGCAAAACCAGAAACTCTTTCTGCAGTAGTACCCAAGATGTTTCCGGGACCAGATTTGCTTAACCGGCCTAAAACAATAACATCAGCCATTTTCTCTTCAGAAGTTTTGTATATCGCTTTGTGTGGTACTCCAACTGAAGAGATGGTCTCAACGTATCCATAGTAGTTCTCAAGTTCTTTTTTAATATTCTCCAATTTATCGTTTACTTCCTTCTGTCTTTCTTTCTCTTCAAATGGGTCAGGTGCTCTACTTCCAACATGAAGAATATAGAGTTCATCAGCAAATTCTCCCGCCATTTTGATGTATTGTAGGGCTTTTTGAGCAGTGGGACCAAAATCAGTAGCGTAAAGTATTTTATTAATAGTTTCACCATTAAATAAAGACGGACGGGTTTTATGAACAAGAGTGGGCACATCTGTTAGACGGAGTAAATCCCTTGACGTACTACCTAAAAAAACTCGAGCCATGAGACCCTTGCAGTTTGACATAATGTAAACGAGATCAGCGTCAACCTCGTTTGCTGTTTGAGCGATTTCTGTGGGAATATGTCCTTCCCTGATATCTGCAGTAATCCTTATATCGGTTGAAAGCGATCTTATTAGATCTTCCAAGTATTTTTGGACTCTACGTTTATCTTTAAGACCTTCTGAAATGACATGTAGAAGATGTACATCTTTTATGCTGGAACTTTGCAAGAAGTTTGCCATTGCGTCAAGCTCTTCCCGGGAGCATTTGATATTGATTGGTAGTAGTGCTTTTTCGATAAGCATCTTATTCTCCTTTTTGAACCATTCTGACAGGAAATTATTTATAAGTTATGTAACTCAACATATGTATAAAGTATGAAAGAACAGATAATAGAGAATCTA
>CAZQTT010000095.1:0-8559 GCA_964596255.1 uncultured archaeon | reverse complement strand
CAAGAACAAGATGGGTAGTTCAATATAGGGTTAAGTTCTTAACCGATGACGTATGAACCCCTTACAAGTGGAAATATAAGTTATTATATAGTGTTATTTCATAAAAAATAACTGGTCATGTATAATAAATTTATTATGCTTATCAAACGGAATGCTAATGGAATGCGCTCTCTTCTAAAACATTGAGTACATAGATAACTTAAATAAAATATATATAATTAGAGAAACATGCATTATAAACAAAGAAAATTCTCATTAGAGAGCACAAGTCGTCTTGAGGCGACTTGAAAAACAGTAAGTTGTCGATTCCGATAAAAATGCACTAATGTTGATGAGATAAGTTACTACTATTATTAATATTAAATTATACAGTAAACCAATTTGTACCATCACTTATTATAGTTACTGTCTCGTATTGAACTGTCAAATCATACCTGTTTACACCATCTATTTTTTCAGCATCACTTTGGTTTACGGTAACTTTATTACTAGTTGAGTCGATTTTTTTTATTGTTAAAGGTTTTCGGTGTTCTGAACTAGGATCTGGTAAAGTAATTGTTCTATTCCCTCCACTAGCGTCAAAAAGAATAATGTCAGGGCATCTGTGCCAACGTATAATAATGTCTGTGCTATAAGTTGTGAAATCTCTTCTACCATGATAAAATACAGCGTTATGATTTCTTGTTATGGTTCCTGTTAAATGGTTATAACCTTCATATAGTTGGTCTACGTTTGTGTCCACATATAAATCACCTCCAGTTGAATTAGTAATTAAATTACCTGTCATATTAAAGATAAATCCAGTAGCAAGATGGATTGCATCACTTTGGGCATCATATATCCGATTATTTGTAATAGTTATTCTAGGAAACCAATGTTTGGATGGGTGATTAGTTTCAATTCCATTACCGTTAGAATGTTCGAGATAGTTGCTATCCAGTATCCCCATAGCACTCCTCTCGATAAGTATCCCTTGCTCCTTTGAATAATTAATCTCACAATCCCTAACCCTTATTTGGTCGCAACCCTTGTCATAAACATCTCTTTGATATATTCCTTTCCCACCAAATGAGTAATTATCCTTACCTCTAAATTCAAGTCCATAAATTTTAACATGAGATGGGTGAGTTGAAGCAGTGTCCTCTATTCGTATACCATCTCCTTCAGGTTCTCTTATTGTACAATTTAATATCCAGTAATTATAAGCTCCAGGTAGGTAAATTGCATGTCCTTTCGTTTGCCAAATCATAACTTCTTCAATTATAAAACCAAAACAATGCTCACCAGACACTATACCGTTTCCTGAAGTATTATTTTCTCTATTACCATCAATCTTCAAGTTTTTGATCTTATGAATTTTAGAGTTGTCTTCCATCTGTATTATATCACAGTTAGCTCCGTTTGCTAGTTTCAACACTGATTCCCAACTTTCACCTTCCATGATTACACCTTGTTTTGTATTTGGTAAATTAATCGTACTACTTATTTCATAAGTGCCACCCTTAAGCAGAATTTTACCTGAACCCATCCAGTTATCACCTGTTCCCTTATTTTCTGGCAAGAAGTCTATTGCACCCTGAATAACATCTGCATCATCAATCCCTCTAGCAATCTGGTCACCCTTACCATCCTCAGCAACAACCTCACCATCTTCCTTAAAAACAATAGCCGAATAAGAACCCATCGGCCTAACCGTATCGCCATCAGAACTATCAGAATCAGTAACCGTACCGTCCTCAGTCACAAAAGTGCTTCCTCCAGCACTGCCCATCCCCGCCATACCCGCTAGTACTCCACCAGCGCCAGCCATAAGCGCCCTTCTCCCCACACCATGAGCAATACTCCTCAATAATTTATCTTTAGCCTCCGGATTCTCCAGGATCTTGTCCACCAGAGCGTTAACCATATCGTCATCAATTCCATCGTTCTGGTTATTGTTTTGTTTCTGGTTTTGTTTTTTGTTTCTCATGTAACACCTCTTTGTAGGGTTCACCCTCTGGAATCGTCTATCACTCCCAACTTTTTAAGATTATAGTTATAGTAATGGTAATGAGAAATTATCAAACTTGGGAAAACCTCTATAGAAATATCTCTGACGTCATATGGTATAGACAGTTGAGGGACTCAGTTACTGGTATTTGTTATAGCGATTAGATCATTAAGATACGTATTACCCTGCCAAAAAGGAAGAAGCGGAAATAGAATTAACACAACCATAATCAAACAAAATAAGAAAGAAAAAAGATGAGAAAGAACCTACCGCTTCCTCAATAACACGTAAGAAACCACTAAAAGCAATACCGCTGAAACAGCCCCAACCAAGGTTATCTGAGGACCAGAAATAACCCTATTAGGAGTAGGAGCTGGAGTAGGAGTAGGTGTAACGTCCTGGTCGCCTCTCCCATCCTCGGTCTCTTCATCAGTCTCTTTCTCCTCTGGATTTGATGGAGGAACAGAAGGCTCAGAAGTAGGGGTAGGAGTAGGTGTTGATAGTACAAAAGTACTACCACCCCCACCTCCTCCACCGGATCCACCACTTGATCTTGTCTTTAGAGAACTCACGGTAACCTCTCCATTGCTAACCGTATAATTGACTTCCTCGTAACTGGTATTGGACAAAGAAATCACAGTAATGTTCAATTCACTCTCTCCATTTCCTACTGGCTCCAAATCGAGATGAGCAAACGTAACATTACCGCTAACACCAGTACCAAAAGTGTTCACGTAGACCCAGCCAGCCTCATTATCGAATTTGCAGGTAACCACCCCTACATCCCCTTCTGAAGCCCCACTAACGTGAACCACAGAGGGATCATAAGAAATGTTTAACTCACCACAACCCAAATCCCTAACACTATTCACGTCAATGGGAGCTTCCACTTCAGAATCTATCTCCAGACTCTCCATGCTCACCGTAGCTCCAGAAGCAGTACCCAACAACATTAACACGACAAAGAAAGCGATCACTGACTTAAGCATTAGGGCATCACCTCATATCCTGCCTTATACCTTGCTATGTAAACAGCATCCTTCATATCCACTTCACCGTCACCCTCAGGAACTCCCTCAGAACCAACCACATCACCCACCAGCTCAGATGGTGAGTGAGATGCCTCCGGCTCCAGGTCAGCCAGATACCTGGCGATGTACATGGCATCCTTCATATCCACTTTATTATCTCTGTATACGTCTCCTCTCTTCAGAACTGTCAACTCAACGGAAGTGGAGTTGGTGTTACCGCCTTGGTCTGTTGCGGTTATGGTAATGTTATGGGTTTTATTGGTTCCTCCCACAGCTGTGAAGCTAGCAGAATAACTACCTCCACCACCACTCATGGCCTGCTGAGATCTCCCCACTGGTGTAAGACTTACTTCCACTGACTGGACTCCAGTGTTATCGGTTACCTCCACCTGAATTTGAGCAGTAGCGGTTCCCGAGGGTCTCGCTCTTCCATTGTCATTAAGTAGGAGGGAAGGAGAAACCGAGGCGTTCTCTATAACCGGAGGCTGATCATCAAACTCAGTCACTTCAATCCTCATAGTTTCGCTATCACTTTCCCCATAGCCATCTGAAACCCCCAACTCCACATAATAAGTGCCAGCATCCCCTTGTTGAGGGGACCAGTTACCTGCCCCGGTAGTAGAATTAAACCTGAAAAGATCAGTCCTATTGCAAGAGTAGGTCAGGGAATCGCTATCTGCATCAGTAGCGTTAACCTCAACCACAAGATTCTCTGTCTCCATTACTGACCTATCATCTATGGTCTCCATCTCTGGAGCGTTGTTGGGGATGGTTGTCGTTTGATTAACCCATGTGGAGTTCACGTTCCCTGAGGAGTCCACCGTGTGAGTGGATATGGTTCTGGTGGCGTGGGGAGAATAAGAAGCGTTATAATAACTGTTGGATGTGTTGGTGACAAACTGTCCATCCACATACACCATAGTGTGAGAAAAATTACTTGGGTTATCCCAGCTCCAGTTTATCCAGAAGTCCCCTGTAATAGACTCTAAATTGGTTATAGATGGTGGGGGTGTAATGTCCGTCTCACCTGATTCTGGAGCAGTTTTAGCGGAATGATTAACCCAAGTGGCATTAACATTCCCCCAACTATCTACTGTACGAGTAGAGATCTCATAAGTTTTACCCGAACTCAAATCAGTAGCACTATAGTACTCAACTCCCTTGTCAACCTTTCCTTGATACTGGCCGTTGAGATATATTCTCACATGACTGAAATCACTGTCAGCTGGATCCTCCCAGGTCCACTTAATGTAGGATTCCTGGTAAGTAGTGTTCTGCAAGCTGCTGACAGAAGAGGGTGGTACGGCCTTGACGTTAAAACCACCGTGATTAACTGTAGAGGAGATTTCTTCATAATTGGTGTTGAATAAGGAGTCAACAGAAATATTTAATTCAGAATTCTCTCCTTCTCCCCCTACAGCTGTAAAGTTAAGGTAGGCGAAAACCACATCTCCATCCATACCTTCACTGCCGTAGACATTCAAGTAAACCCAGCCTTGCTGGTTATCTACATTAGATGTTACAGACCCTATCTCGCCATCACTAACGTTAGACACATTAACCACAGAGGGATTAAAGGTTATATTGACCTCCCCACCTACTACATCCGTAACATCGTTAACCATGACAGCCGTCCTCACAGTCTCATCTTCCTCTACCTCATAATCTCCTAAACTTACCTCAGTGTTTCCTGCACTGCTGATAGTTACGAAAGCTAACAATAATGCCAGAAAGATTAACGCATACCTAATTTTCATGGTTCCGCCTCCAATTTTGCTTTATACCTTGCTATGTAAGCAGCATCCTTCATATCCACTTCACCATCACCCTCGGGATCTCCCCCAGAGCCAACCACATCACCCACCAACTCAGAAGGTGGGTTAGATGCCTCCGGCTCCAGATCAGCCAAATACCTGGCAATATAAACTGCATCCTTCATATCCACTTTATTATCTCTGAAGACGTCCCCTCTTCTGAGTACAGTAAGCTCAATTGCAGTACTGGCAGTGTTACCATCATTATCCGTAGCTGTAACCGTCAAATGATGGGTGGTATTTATTCCTGCAGTCGCCATGGTGTTTATAGAGTAAATGTCGCCGTCCCCCGTCATCTCCTCTGTACCTCCACCAATGGGTGATAGGTCGATGCTAACAGACTGAATACCAGCATCATCAGTTACCTCCACCTGAAGATCAGAACTCAGCGTCCCCGAGGGCCTCACCCTTCCGTTGTCATTCAAGATTACAGAGGGATTTGCTTGAGCATTAGATAATGCAGGTGGCCCTTCATAATTAGCAATAACCCTATAGTTGTACCACCCACCCCCATCCTGACTAAAGCGCAACATACTGTTGGAATCAGAATCAACTGACTTGTGGAAGCTCCCATCCCTGTAAAGGTCAAAGGTAGTAGAGCTCCCCACTTTAAAACTGTAATCCGCTTGCTGGTTTCTGTAAGCTCTGAATTCAATAAGAGATGAGTTGAAACTGGTTAAAGCCATGGCATTACTTTCATCACTTCTTATGTTTATATCACCTGACTCCCCCACCACGAAATCGCTTTTCTCCAGACCAGTATCCCTGAACTCACAGTGAGTGCTATTACAGTAAACCTCACCCTGTTGAGCCTCAGTGAAATTGAATGTCCAGTTGGTTTCCTCTGGACTAAACTTAGCAGCTGGGTGGATGGTAGTGGCCTTAACCACCTGCACAGAAACCAGGATTAGGAGTATGAGTACGATTTTAAGCTTGCCAGAACTATTCATCAAACCACCTAAGGCTGGCACAGATAGCACCAATTAGCACTCAAGTTGACAGTAACAAAGTCGTAGTTGTGACCTGCACAATCACCAACATACACGTCCCTAACCAGCAACTTATCCTCAGAATTATTGGCGTAAAAGCAATCCCCATAACCATCACTGCCCACACCAGTTATCCTTGACTGCCTAACAGTCGAATTATTGGGATTGTTAATCTTTATACCGCCCTGATGATAATCAGCGACCTCAACTCCGTCAATAGTGAAGTGATACCCATCCGCATATATTCCCACACTATCCCCAGATGCTCTACTGCCTCCTATTAGCTTAAGATCCTTCAAATCTACGTCATCAGCAGCTATAACTATAGTCTGGGAAACACTACCTTCATGATGGATAACGGTGCCATCTCCTTCACCACACAACGTAACTGGAGAATCAATGGAGAGGCCGGATAAAGAGTAGGATCCGGCAGCCAACCTGACCTCACCCTCCGTCTTGCTTATGGCAGTTGAGATTACCTCCTCATCATCCCCACTAACTAAAAGGCTGCCGTTGGCCCAGTAAGCTGCCGTTTCTCCTTCCTGCAGTGAGGTCCAGGGGGTATCTGAATTAACAACCACGATAGATGAGCCAGAAACAGGGAAATCGCCAGCAGAAGTGTTCCACAACACGCTACCCGTGTCACTCCTAAGCTCTTTTACGTAATAGGTGCTATTATTAACGTCTATTTTTAAGTTGCCGCCTTCATCAAATATTTTGTCGAAGTAGAGGTATTCTCCTATCGTTCCTGCCTGTGATATTCCCCCTGCTAAACACAGAATCAGTGTTATGGTCCAGATATTGGGTTTAAGTGAATCAATTATTCTCCTCATAACCTGCTAAAACAGTCTCAATCGGGGTTTATAAGTTTGTGGTAATAGTAATAATTATAATGAGAAACTCTATTCCTGACATTAGCTTTTTACTTTATTACCAACCATCATCATCTCTTACATCCCCTTATTGCCAGTCATGGCGCGATATATTGCAATCATAATAAGCAAATTAAAATAAGAAAGCGTTAACAATAGGGGTGAATACCAATCCTATGAACTTTAAACGAGGGGGTATTAATGAATATCTATAGTAAATTGCTTGCGGTAATGTTTGTATTGTTGTTAACGGTAGGAATCGGAAGCTGTGAACAAATGTCTGTGAACCCCAATAAGCAGGATCTTGAGATAGGAGGTTATGCTGAATACAATATCACCATCACTTGTGATGACTCAGACAAAGAGGTAGGTGATCACCAGTTGAACATCACATTTTACAATGAAACTTCTGGAGAACTAACTCACAAGTTAAACGGAAAAATAACTTCTACAGATGTTGACCCCAGCTTAAGTTACGAGGGGCCCTCAAAAATAAGTTATGATTGGACAGTGGATGAAGTTCCTGAAACCTACAATTTCACTCTGAACATAACAATCAATAAATCCGCAACTGTTGAAGTGGGTGAAGAATTCGCAATACAAATTGAAGACTCTGGAGAAAGTGTTTTCGTGGAATCTAGTGCCGTTGCTTACGTTGACGCAGTCCCCGAGATGCTGACAGCAGTCCTGGTTGGAATTGGTGTAGTTTCCATGATATTGTGGAGACGCAACAGCTAAACCCCAATCTATTCTTTTCTTTTTTGCTTAGGAGAACAACAACTATGAAACCAGATAAAGTGGAAGTCAACGTTGAATTATCAAAAGATGTCTAAGACCTCCTCCATAATTACTGTAACTGGAGAAACCTTGACATAAACTCATTAATCGAAAACCTTGTTTTTGAGAGCATTAACTCCGACATCGGGTTTAGACAGAACAGGAGCACTCAAGAAAAGCTCAAGGTGCTGGCAAAACACTATGGATAAAAGAAAAACCCAGAACCCGCCCTCACTCCAACCAAAACCTCTGTTAAAAACCCTTTTTTATAATGCCATTCACTCCCTTTATCCCTCCTCACTGGTTATTATTATTAAGCTACCAACACTCCCTCCTCAACCGACCTCACCCTCTCTAATATCAACTGTCTTCAACATATCCTTAACATGATCTAACTGATGAGAGCAGCAGCAAGAGGAAACCCCCTACTTTATTCTTATTTCTATTGCCCCTTACGCTTCAGAGCTTATTGCTGGCAGACCCCTGTTCTAAACGGAAGTGAATTACCCTAAAGCTTCTGCATTCTGATAGTATCTAACCTCCTTTTCTTATCCGATCTAAAGCGTTCAAGACCTTCCACAAATACAAAGAAATAGTTTAATGCCCTCAGGGAGCTACATCTTACTTTTTTCCTCTTTTCTTCTATGATACAAGCTCATGAATAGAATCAACTTTTTGAGATGACTGCTAAATAGATGGGTGTTTTAAAGTTCAGGGTTCTGATCTTTGAGAGGATGGCATGTTTGTAGTGCAGTGCCCCTCACTGCCCGGTTGCATATCTCAGGGAAGGACAAGGGAGGAAGCACTGGAGAACATAAAGCAATAAAGCCTTAGAGAGTCTTGAAAAACCCGTCAAACCGTGATGGAAGAGGAATTGGAGATAATTGCCTGAGCTTCCCGTAATCCAGGAAGCTCAAAGTTCTTGCCAAAATCGGATACGAAAAATCTATCAGACCACAATTCTACGTCATAATCAAACTCATAAGAGGTTAACAGTTCCTGATCATAAATCTTCAAGGCTAAGAGCGATAATCAAACAGGTTTAACAAGAGAAGAACTTGAAAATCTTTATAGGCAGAAATTCTA
>CAZQTT010000094.1:0-8643 GCA_964596255.1 uncultured archaeon | reverse complement strand
TCACACCCAGAAATATCAACTAAAAATGATAGGTTATTTTCTGGCAAGCCCTTAGGTATAATCTTTTCTTCTATGAGTGTTGACAAAACAAATAAATACTTCTTTCACCAAAGTTTCTCATAATTATGAGCATTACTTCTCTCATCGGAGTAACTTTACAAAATATTAGAGGTGGTCTAAATGGAAAGAACAATTAAAAGATACCACAAAGACGTCGATGAGAAAAATAAAGACAAGATCCGCCTCGTTTTATCATCTGGTGATAAGGACTGGGGAGCCCTAAAAGAAGGCACCGGGCTATCCGACTCAGTTTTATCAAAGCATTTAAAGCAGCTTGAAGATAAAGAAGAAATCTCTGTAGGGATAGATAAAAAGGATAAGAGAAAGAAGATCTACACCATCAACAAATTGGGCCTAAAGGCGGTTAAAAAGGAGTTAATGGCTCTTGAGGTTTACATCTACCTTGATTCCAGGTTTATCAACCTGATGGAGAGGGTTAACCGAGAAGAGCTATCCCGCATGGAAGCAAATGAGAAGTGGTTTAAAGATATAGGATATCTTGTGGTTACCGCCATGAGCAAAGATAAAGAGTTCCTGAGAGCTTTCTTAAAAGGAATTTACTTTTTGGGGATAAAACATAAGGAGCTGGCCACAGAGATCGGCCTTTCTATGACCGATAACAACTCTGAATCTGACATAGGCAAGTTTATTCAAAAGATATCCACCAAAGACCTTGAAGAATTGAAGAACAGTGTGCACGTGGGAACCTTTCAAACCAATAAGGTCATAGATAAGATGATATCCACCGGGGATTACCAACAAGTATTCGGTGAAAAACCTCCCTCTAGATTAATCGGTTATATGGAAAAAGATACTTTGGATGCCATAGTAGAAGACGAACCTGCTCTTCATTATCTAAGTAGAACAGTAAATGAACATATTGATGAAAGAGAGTACGAAATGTACAAAGAAGCATTCAGGATTTTAGTAGAGAACAGGATGCTTAACGGCGTTTTTGGGGGCTTGGAAGAGATGGAAAAGATCTTTTAGAGCCAGCGATTCTTTCGATTTTTCCTGTATTATAAGATATACCAAAAAATGTCCTAAAATTAAAATTATATAATTCCACCTAGTGAGAGTTTTATACATTATTATGATTGTGATTAATAATAAATAGAGAATTTTTAAATCACTCATTCAACAACTATTAACAGGTTGGAGTGTGTGTGACATGAGATTCTCCACTAAAATCCCGTATCTTATCATTGGACTTATCTTGTTGAATATCCTGGACTTCCTTCTCACCTACCAGGCGGTCCATTCCCTGGGGGCAGTAGAGATCAATCCCATTCTTAGACCTATAACCTATAACCCCCTACAGTTCCTTACCGCGAAGGTATTACTACTGACAGTTTTCTTGAGCTCTGGAGTCTGGTTGTTCGAAAAGATAAAACCTACAAAATCAGTACATCACTGTTCTGTAGCAGTACTAACCTTTGTTATCGTAACCTACCTCTTAGTGGTCTTAAGGAACACAATTACATATATGGAGCTCCTGAAATAAGTCGGTCGAATGTTACTGGCTAAATTTTATTTGGCGAATTCCTTCAGCTTCTTATAGCTGTCTTTTAGCTCTTTTTCCAGCTCTTCAACGCTGAACTCATTATCCTTTAAATCTCTTTGCAGATCGACCTTACCTTCTGTTCCCTTCTCAATATCCTTTGATAATTCTGCTATCCAGTCTTCTTCATCTTCTGAATACGAATCTTCTAAGTAAGAATCATCTTTAACATCCTCGTTGAGCTCCAGAGCCTCCTCAGTTCCATCCTCGTCCTCATCTTCTTCTTCGTCTATTCGGATGTTCTCCAGGTCTAAATAAAGGTCATCTTCTTCTTGTTCCTGTTCTTTTTGGGTCTGAGGTTCTTCATACCAGGTGCTTTCCTCTTCTACTTTTTCTTGAGGGTTCTCAACTTCCTGTACCTCTTCACGTCTAATTTTGGTTGCTTCAACGGCTTCACCTACACTATTTCTGGACTTTTGTTCGGATACGCTCCGGGAGGATGTCTCATGCCTCATCTCTTCTTCAATTTCTTTTTTAAGCTCTTTTTTAAGCTCTTCCACATCCAGTTTCTGGCCCGAATTTAATGTACCGAGGCTGTGCAATCCGGCTCTTGCGGTGGATTTTAGTTCAATCTCTTTTAATTTCTCCAAAGAATCATTGAGCGCTGAAAACACTGATTCTTTGTAATCCTTGTAATATTCTTTAAGCATATGAACTTCTTCTAATTGGGGCCTTTTCTGGTAAGCATAAAAGCCGCTGACAATGATTATTGCCACTAAAATCCCAAATAAAGCGTTAAGAATCATTTTAACACCTTCTTATCATCATTAATTTAATCAGTTTGCCTTCTTTTTCACTTATCGGACAGTACATCGTTCACACCTTTCTCATCTATTTATTATACTCTCTATGGCGCCCACATCTCCCACATCTCCCATCTCAGTAAATGAGGGAAGGCTAAATACCAGATCAATAGCGTTTGGGATTATTACCATCAACAGACCTGTCACAATGAACAGAATACATGCAAAGTAGATGTACATGTACCATCCGCCACCCTTTACAATATTAGCAGCGAGAGCATTGGCTATTGTCAATGTGAGGATAACGAAAAAGGTAAATTGTTGAATGAGGTCCATGGGCACATTACCAAACACTCCTATGCTCATACCCGTAAGGTCCATAGGAACTCTTGAACTCACGTCTGATGGGTCTCCTCCCACATATTTCGTGAAGAGTTCTGAAATGTAGAGTGTGAAGATGTTCAGAATTTTGGATACGAACAGTAACAAGGCAACCATTGCGATGTGGAGGGTTATAATGAGATTAGTGAAACCTGAGGAGATGAGGTTCCTTTTCAGTCTCAACAGAACCATTCCGAGAGCGGAAGAGCCAACTTCCTCCCCTATATAGCTGGCATCTCCTCCCATATCCATGGCGTCAACGAATATGCTGGTGAACTTTTTGATCAAATAACTACCGCTTTCTCCAATAAATCTACCCCAGCAGAGATTGGACGCCATCCCCATGGATAACCTGTTTTTGAGGTGTAAAGCCAGGTCGCTCAACTCACCTAAATTTTTCTTGTTTATACTGTTAATCGCCTCAGCGAGAGAAACGTCTCCACCTGCCTTCACAGAGCCCAAACTTTTTATGAAGGTGGTGAATGACTCATCTCTACTGCTTACCTTCTTATCATCAATCCTGCCAAGTATGGCGATAGGAGATAATATCCCACCCGATATGATAAATCCAAGACCTTTTATGTCCACCACCCCCATCAGGGGTTTGGTATTGAAAAAGGAAGGAATTATTGAGAGCATTATAAAGGTAAAAGCGGCCAAGGGAATCAGGAAGAGTTTCAAGCGTGAGATCATTACCTGCTCTTTTGGTTTGATATGGAAATCGTGTATCTTCCTGTCTTTGGGCACTGTCTTAAAAAGCATCCCAATACCAAACAAACAGATCGCCAGGTTCAATGCAGTCCCCCCCAACAACAGAGAAATTGGGTTGCTCGCACTGTAGATAGCGATAGAGAAGAAAATTATAACAGTTATAAGAGAAGTAGAGACGAGTATTGAGGTATAGGCATCAGCCCACTTATTCATATTATCCAGCCCTCTTTCGTACTCATTTCTCCTGATGGTCTTGAAAGCATTATGCTCTCTTCTGAGAAACTCTACATCTGGTTCTCCAGCGGATATGGCATTCGCAAAACGGTTGAGAAGGTTTTTAGTCCTTTCGTGTTTCACTCTATTTGCAATAAGCTCACAAGCAGTCGCATAATCGTAATGCCACTTTTGGGTGAGGTCTCTAATCTTTCTGAAGTACTTGCTGGCTGCATATTCCCTATTCTCGGCAACCATATGAAAAATATAGTTCCTGCTCAACTGAGCGGTTGAGAGGGAGGTCATATAAGTAAGTGAGAACAGTAAGTCGTTGTCCAGCAAAAGGTCTTCAAATTTGTCTTTAATCCCTTCAAGCAGGTTAACATCATTTTCGCTGTTCTTTATGCCTTCCTCCTGTTCTTCGGTTCTGGCAAAAAAATTCGAAAGCCTTGAAACCACCTGATGGCTCATCTAAACACACCTGACCAATTGAATAATCATGTTTTGATCTCCAGCAGACCACTGTTCTGAGCCCTGGATATCGTCTGGAAAAGGCCATAAAAATTGGTTCTCCTCTGCTCATGTAACTTTTTCAGGATTTTAGCCCTCTTTTCAACCTCATCGTAAATCAATTTGGTCTTGTTGTAGGGTATGCCCAAATAAGTTGCCAGTTTTTGTTCAAGCAAATAAGAGTTCCCATACCCTGTAAACGTATGCGTATCGGTTTTGGGATCCCATTTGAACACTTCAATAAAGGAGATCCCGCCGCTTTCCGGATCATACCCAACTATCTCATTAACGCTCAATATCCTTCTTACCAGCTCTCTATTTGGCTTTCTAACGGTACTGGAGATCACCACGAAGTTGAGGTTGTCTATGAAGGTCTCTGGAACGCTGATCGGAGGAGCTGTCAGCCTCTGAATGAGTTTCTCAACTCCTGCAGCATGAAATGTGGACATCACAGGGTGACCGGTCTGCATTCCCTGAAATGCAATATTCCCCTCTGCGCCCCTGATCTCGCCAACGAGTATATAATCAGGTCTTTGCCTCAATGAAGCTTTCAATAAATCGTACATGGTTACATTTGAACCTTCACCTTCCCCAACGCTTTTAGCACCTCTTGATGTTGTTCTTGTAGTTTCTCTAATCCAGTTCTTATGGGGGATCTGGAGTTCCGGTATATCTTCGAGGGAGACCACTTTGGATTCGGTAGGTATCAGGGATGTTATAGCGTTCATAAATGTAGTTTTACCGCCTGCAGTCTCCCCACATATAAAGCCGCTCATACCCTCTCCTATCAAGAGCCAGAGGTAACCGGCTATCCTGTAATCCAATGTCCCAAAATCGATTAACTCCAGAATGCTGAAGGGGGTTTCATTGAACTTTCTTATGGTAAAATTGCTTCCGTTCTTGCTTATATCGCCACCATATACAATATTTATTCTGGAGCCATCGGGAAGCGTGGAGTCCACAATAGGGTCTTTATAGGTGACCGGCTTGCTTATCCTCTCGGCAAGCTTTATAACAAACCTGTTTAGTGTTTCATTGTCCCGGAACTCCACCACGCTCTTCAGGCTTTTCAGTATCTTATGCTCGATAAAGATCGGTCCCAGACCACTACAGGAGATGTCTTCAATATTGGGGTCCTTTATGTATGGCTGGAGAATGCCCAGCCCGACCTTATCCCTTATCAGGGAGTATTTCAGGGCCTTGAACTCCTGAGGGGATAATTCGATCTTGTTTCCAACATTCCTTGATTTGAGGTTCTTGAAGAGTGGAAGTAAGTTTATGGTGCCGGCTTCATCACTAACAAAGCTTCTCTCCTCCGAGACCGTGCAAATATCGTTAAGAGCCTCCTCTAAAACCTTTTTCTTCTGTTCAGTATCGCCAGGGTCTATTTCAATGTCCGTAAGGTAATCTACAAGCATTAATTCTACCTTCTTCATCAAGTTGTCAACCCCGGCCAGGAGAGTGGGCTCGATTGGTATATAATAATCTCTGACGTCACTCTTATCAGGATAAATGTGGACGTAGATCCCCTCACCAGCCGGATATATCAGGTTGGGGTTCTCCATCCGACGATGTTTTTTATCGCTGAGCTTGGGAACAAATTTAGGTAAACCGATCTTATTAAGAGGGATCATATGCAAGTATTCAAGGAGATGGAGGTTGCTCTCCACTTCCTTTTTCATCTTGTTGGGGAGGAACTTGTAAACGCCACAGCTGGCTATATTGTCCAGATTATGCTCTACCTCAAGCTTTCTGGGCTTAAAGGGGAAGTTGGCATCGACTCCCTTTACCTCTTTGGGTTTATAGCTAAAATCAATTCTCTGTTTTTCCGACATTATGATTATAATTATGGTTCTGAAAATACAATAAATTTTTGCTCATAATTATTCAGCCAACACCAAGTTATATCTTTACCTGTGTTATGGGAATTACTTTGAGTCCAAAGCCCGGATGCACCTCAAAACTCACAAAATTACCACTAGTTTTCTTAGCACCCCTCATCTTAGATACCTCTAAAGAGTTCACGTATTTATCTCCGATAAGGTCTTTTCTGAGGAGCAAGTGGCAATCACAAGCCGAGCGGATCCTCACAAGGGTATCCTCTTTGAATGCATGCTGGTGCAGTGTTATGAAAATCGTTTTGCCCTCGTCACAAAGATCCTTCAGTTTAGTTAAGAACGTCAAAGTATCTTCTTCCGTGGAGTAAGTTGTAAAGATAGTTAAAGAATCAATAAAGATTACGTTCTCCCTCACCGAGTTTATGGTCTTAGCAACTGCCTCCAAGATGGTTTTCATCTGGTCTGTGGACCATTTTACGCCCTCAAGGTGAAGGGGAAATATTCTGATATAGCCCCATGCATAAAAATCCGATATGTCAAGACTTAAAGATCCCATCTGGTCCAACAGGCTCCTGATGGAGTTCTCCGTAGTAAAATACGCGACCCTATGTTGAGAATATAGGGCCCCATAGGTTAGCTGCTGGCACACAACGCTCTTTCCGGTATCGTTTTCACCTTCCACAAGAATTAACGAGTCTTCTGAGATACCGCCACCAAGTCTCCTGTCTATCTCGCTATTCCCACTTGAAACTATGTACCTCTTTGTCCCATTTCTCCTCTCTTCAACATTTTGATCCACATCCATTATCTCCACTCCATTATTTTTTAGGATTATCCTACACTGAAATTCAAGCTGTTGCAGACAGCGTTCGGGGTGCAAACGATCAGGACATAAGTGCCGTTCTCCATACCAGATGATGGACTGGCTTCAAGTTTTGAGAGTTCCTGAGCGTCAAATATGCCTGGATTAACCAGCTCGTCACATATGGTATAGCTTGAATCGTTCAAATATTCGACCACGTTTTCTCCACCATCTGTTTCCCCATAGTACAGGGCGTCAAAGCAACTAAAACCATCAAATTTTACACTGCCCGTGTTCTCCAAATAGGAAACTATTTTCTGCTCCGATTTGTTGTATGTAGCGTTAATGATTTTAATGTTGGTGTTGGCCAACTCCACAGTTCTGTCAGCAGAGTTTTTGTAGCTCCCTCCCACCACCTCAGCAAAATAGATGTTCCCAGAAATGAAAGAATAACCCACGAAAATGAGAAGAGTTATGGAAATTATTGTTGCTATAATAGTTCCGAATCCCATAGAAATCTACCTGGGTTAGAACAAGTAAAATCAGAAGGAGAATACGTCCTGGGACTTAACACCGTTGTACAGCACAAATGATAGAGTGTACTCGTCCGAAGGTAAGTCAGTCGAATTTATATCTTCAATGCAGAAATTGATCGTCTCTCCTTCTTCCCAATCATCGTCTCCGTTGCCGTTAGTTATTTCATAGCTCACTTTAGAGTCGTCAACAGTGAAATGAAGGTATTCGTTGTCTGAATAAATGAATATGTCACTATTATTGAGCTCAGCCTTAGGAAGCTCTTGACTTCCAGTATTCTTCACCCAAAAATTGACAGTTACATTATCAACATTACTCACAGCTTTTACAAACACGATTTTGGCATCAGTCTCCACTTTCTTGTTAAGAGAGCTTGCCATAGACGAATATGATACGGAGAGGTCTCTTACTGTAGGCATCATTACCATTACGGCTGCCGAGGCTGCAACCACTGCAGCTATAACGAGGATAGCAGTAGATATTATCTCCTTGGACATTCAAGAATCACCAAGCGCCACTTTCCTCTTCAGCAGGAGATCAAGCATTTTAGAGTCCATAAACTTGTCTTCCGAATACAATGTCTTGTGTAATCTGTACAGCTCGAGTAATATGTCCTCAAACTCTTTGTTAACCTCCAGTAGGTCCACAAGACAAACTATAAAATCCTTGGAGTTCTGATTTATGTAGCCTGCGTACTCAAAGACATCCAGCATATTCTTGATGGATGGTGAATCGTACTTGGTGAGCATTCCTGAGATCCATTCCATTAGATTGTAGAGGGTTACTACATCAAATTTCTCCAAAAAAGACCCGGATTCTAAAATATCTTTAAAATTCTGCTTCTCCTCTTTTTTAGATAGTTCATCTTCCTTCTCTTTTATACCTAAAGTTCTGGCACTCTTTATTGCTTCTGAGAGTTCAGACCCTACATCTTTAGGCCCTTGAGGTTCTTCTTCCTTCTCTTCTCTTTCTTTCTGCTCACTCTCTTTTTGTGGTCCTGAAGGTTGAGTAGATTGCTGGTTGGCATGCTCTTGAAGCTTGGAAAGACCCTGAAGATCCTCAAATGGATTTTCGACTCTGTTCATCGTCTCTCTGATGTCGATCAGCAAACGTTTGATTGAGGTTTTTATCTCATCGACTTCCTTTTCCAGTTTCTCAACTCTTTCCGTTAAATCTTCATGATTTTCCCTTGTTTCCACCACTTTTTTATTGGGGTTGTCCATCATTGTCCTAAATAAAAAATTAGGGTTGGTGGTTATTAATGAAGTAGCACCATCACATCATCGATAG
>CAZQTT010000093.1:0-8708 GCA_964596255.1 uncultured archaeon | reverse complement strand
ACAACCAACACAATTAATATCCTTCTTACCTAAGAACACATGTTTTTCCTCTGATTTCATATAGTTGGAAGTGTGTTCTCTAGAACCATTATAGGTTAGTGAGGATATTCTCCATTTATCAATAGAATACTCTATGTTCCAGAAATACTTGTAGGTTACCTCAGTTGATTCATTAGTATGACAATTCACACAGGCTTCGTTCTCCCCCTTCGAAAAATCATAGTTTAGCGATTCTTCCACAAATTGTTTATGAGCAGAAGCGTCTGTCCCATAACCTGATTCATTGAAGCCTGTTGCCGTAGGCGCTTGCTTCTCTACCCCCGTGTCATTACTGTAAGTTCCATTGTTTCCGTGGCAGTCTAAACACCTGGGTATGATCAGGTCATGAGTTTGGTTGGAGTATTCAATCTCTTCACCGCTGGCCGTTCTCGTCAATTTATGGCATTCTTCACAATCAAAGTTGGAGTGGATTGAAGAATCATTTAATTCGTCCTGTATTGCCCCATGGCAACCAGCACAGCCAGCACTGAAGTTCAAATCGATCTTCCTCTCAGTAGCGTTCATGTCCTCCAGAACCCAACTATAATTATAGGCATCGTAACTCTTGTTAAAGGACATGGTTGTTTTGCCCGCAAATACACTTGTTGAGGGTAGAACCACTGCTCCAATTACAACCGCAGCTACAAGCAGAGCTAGCGCCACCCTCATTACTTCCACCACCATATTGCTTCTTCATATACATTGTTATCGCCAGCAGTTCGAAGATTGTTCCATGAACCATTATAGCAGTACCAGCTTGTAGTTGGAGTGAAACCATCATACACCTTTGCCCGGAGCTCTATTTTATCGGTATAGTAGTTCCAGCAAGAATCTGGGAGCGTTAGGTTTACCGTAGCACCTTGATCTTTCACTTTCCATTTAGCATCAACAGCACCGGCTGGCTTCGTATAAGTAAAGTTGACACTTGCAGGAGGATCTTCATACGTTCCGTAAGTCTCCCAGTCACCATCGTAAGTATTGTTACATGGTTGGCTAAGTAACCAGCCGCTAGAGCAACTTGTAATGTTTGCGTCTTCCTGATAAACCCAGGCTTTTTCTCCTGCTGTAACGTTAACTGTGTCGGTATAGGTATCCTTCAATCCGGCATCATCAGTAACCGTGAGATTAACCACATATTCACCCTCAGATGAATAGATGTGGCTAATGGTGGGATCGCTTGCGGTGGTGGTGTTCCCGTCTCCAAACTCCCACTGATAGCTCTCTATTGTTCCGTCATCAGTGCTGTCGCTGGCATTAAATTCAACAGACTCATTGGGTTGTGGATAGAGTGGTGTCCATTCAAAGTATGCTTCGGGTCCAGTTGGACATGGTTTTCCTCTTGAATTACAGGCAAGTCCAGAAGGTTCAGATTCTATATAGACATTTTCTACGTATGTATTACTTGTGTGACAATTACAACTTTTTTCAGTATTATCAGGGTGAACTGCTGCTTCATGACAGCCCATACATATGTCTCCTACAACAGTCCTGGCGTAAGTGCTTGAAACTTGCTCAACAAAATCTGAAGGATTGTGGTCACTACAAGCTGGCTCTTTAGTCTTACCATCACCATGACAAGTTCCACAACTAACCGACTCCGCTGCATGTACCGACATTGAGTTTGTATCTCCTACCACGCTAGTCAGGCTGTAGGTGCTTGCTTGGGTAGAGTGTGTTTCAGCGTATCTATCCACTTTATGGCATTCGATGCAGTACTCTGTGTTGACGTTCTCTGAACGCTGCGATTCGTGGTGGTATCTGAAGTTGTTCCAGCAGTCGTTTTCGTCACTCCACCCCGTACCGCTATCATCATCGTTTATCTCTATGGGAGCGTGACTTAAGTAGTCTTCATCAGCCCCATAAGTTCCATTTACCAATGTATCGTACACATTTTGGTGACAACCAACACAATTAATATCCTTCTTACCTAAGAACACATGTTTTTCCTCTGATCTCGTATAGTTGGAAGTGTGTTCTCTAGAACCATTATAAGAGAGAGAGGATATGCTCCACCCATCAATAGAGTATTCTATGTTCCAGAAATACTTGTAAACTACCTCGGTTGATTGGTTGGTATGACAGTTAATGCAAGCTTCATTCTCCCCCTTCGAAAAATCATAGTTTAATGATTCTTCCACAAATTGTTTATGAGCAGAAGCATTTGTCCCATAACCAGACTCATTGAAACCACTTGCTGTCGGGGCTTGCTTCTCTACCCCCGTATCATTACTGTAAGTTCCATTGTTCTCGTGACAATCTAAACACCTCGGTATGATCAGGTCATGGGTTTGGTTGGAGTATTCAATCTCTTCACCGCTGGCCGTTTTAGTTATTTTATGGCACTCTTCACAACCAAAGTCGGAGTGGATCAAAGAATTATTCAGCTGATCCTGTATCGCTCCATGACAACCAGCACAGCCGCCACTGATATTCAAATCGACTCTCTCAGTAGCGTTCATGTATTCCAAAACCCAACTGTAATCATAGATATCATAAATCTTATCAAAAATCATTTCTGTTTTGCCCGCAAATACACTTGTTGAGGGTAGAACTACTGCTCCAATTACAACCGCAGCTAGTAGAACTAACGCTATCCTCACCTTCATCTATTATACCCCTCCAACCGGCATAAGGCTCTTTTTTTTAATTTGTCCTTTTATTTTAGGGATCTTTAGCCTTGAAGCTCTACTTTCAATTAGTAACTTAGTGAAATTTTAGGTAAAAAGCTTTCTATTTATTTGATTGATTATCATCATTAGGATGTATATGAAACTTAAACGATAACATTTACAGGATTGACATCATTCTTCTTTATCTCATATGTTTCATTTTACCTACTCGTTAATTTATAGAGACGTGGAAATTGCTTTATTCATTAAATTTTATCAATCATAAGTTACTGTTGAATGCTTTTTCCAAGATTTTGAGGTAATAGGTTGTAGGGCGAAATAGGATAGTCCTACACCCTAACTCTTTGAGTCGGTGACAACAAAGCTATTGTCCATCCCGATGAAATCGTTAATCCCTTTCTCCTACCAATCAATAGCTGACGCCTCGGCACTCTCCTAGAGTATCTTAGCTTGGAACCCCTCTTGGTGTCCTCAAAAATTTCACAACTGGAATTATAGCTGCACCATTTGCATTTGGGTTACGTCATTGACTATCTCCTGCTTCTCAAAAGAGTCTTCAGCAATGAAGTATTGGCTAACTGCATTGCTTACTTCATTAACTACTGTGCTCTTATCTGGAGTTTGACTGTAGCTGACTTCCTTGTACTAACTTTTTGCTCTTCGAATTTGCTTTAGCTACCACTATAATGTTGTAGATCTTTGATTCAAATACATGCAGACACAAACCGTGTACCGTCAACATATAAAACTGCGTTAAGGCTGAGTCTTAATCTCCGCTTGTTGACTTTTTGTCAAGAAGTATACTTGCCTAACTGTTTTTAGGGGATTTGGACTATACTTCACCCATTAAAAATAAAAATTATAATAAATTTTATTCTTCGAGCTTTTTCTTGAGGTCTTCGACCATCTGCTCCATCTGATCGAGTTCTATAAACTCAAACTCTTTTTCCCCAGAGCCCGACATGTTCCAGAAAAGCCTGGCAACTACCGGAAGGAGTTTACCTGCATAACCTGGAGCATATGGAAGCAGAGCAGCTGCCAGATCTCCAATAGCTTCTAAATCTTTTTTATCCAGCTCTGATACTTTTTCGCTTGCCAGACCGAGCAGTGAGATACCTGAACCCACCAATTTCTCCCTGGCAGCGTAATATTTTGCAGATTCGCTGGTTATACGATGAACACCCATATCAACACCTCCTTATATATCCAGATATTTCATTATTTCCCACGGGGTTATATAAAGGCAGTACTGATTCCACTCATCAAACTTCAGGCTGACAAAGGAATCGAAGATGTGACTACCCAAAACCTCCTGTATTACCTCGTCACTGGCCAGATTGTCTATGGCATCTCTCAGATTGGTGGGCAACTCACCTACACCGTACTCCCTCTTCTCTCTGGGGGAAAGCTCATAGACATCCACTGTCAGGGGATCTCCGGGGTCGATCTTCTTCTTTATACCATCCAGTCCGGCTGCCAGTTGGGCAGAAATACCCAGATATGAGTTGCAGCTGGGATCAGCACCTCTATATTCTACCCTTATCGCTGAGGGCTTCTTCAAATACATGGGAACTCTCACCAGTGAGCTCCTGTTCCTCAGGCTCCAGCAAATATTGATGGGAGCCTCAAAACCGGGTACCAGCCTCTTGTATGAATTGACAGTGGGAGCACATAAAGCGGTCAGTGCTTTGGCGTGCTCCAGTAACCCTCCAACGTAGTACCTGGCAGTCTGAGAGAGCATGTGTTCATCGTCCGGGTCCGCAAAGGCAGGGTCTCCCTCAAAGGGATCACCATTCCATAAACTCTGGTGAACATGCATTCCACTCGCATTGTCCAGATAAACCGGTTTGGGCATGAAAGTAGCAATTAAATCATGATACATGCCTATATTTTTGGCAGCAAACTTATACAGATAAAAAGCATCACCTACTTCCTTAAGCTGCTTGGGCTTGAAATTGAGCTCTACCTGACCGGCAGTAGCAACTTCATGGTGATGGTACTCTATGTCGATACCCAGCTTCTCCAGATGATGCACCAGCTCATTCCTGTATTCCACAGTAGTATCTTCAGGAGGGGACCTGAAATAACCTTCCTTGGGCCTGATGATAAAACCATTGGGGTCTATTTCTGAGCTCTCCGGCACCACTCTGGGAGGCCCCCATGAATCTCCCGCACCTCCGTTGGGAGATACCCAAAGATCATAATTGAGATTTTGAGGGTCTATACCTTCTAACAGGAAAAACTCGATCTCAGGACCAAATACCGCACTCATTCCCTGACCTGCCAGCTCCTCCTGTAGTTTTTTGGCCACATAACCCCTGGGATCGCAATCGG
The DNA here is from genome assembly GCA_964596255.1 of uncultured archaeon. Lineage (GTDB taxonomy): Archaea > Halobacteriota > Archaeoglobi > Archaeoglobales > Archaeoglobaceae > JdFR-22. The sequence goes on along the minus strand of CAZQTT010000093.1, from coordinate 3,705 downwards.
CAACATCCGTTCCCCATGCCTCAAAAACATTCCCGAACATGAGAGCAGTTTTTTGGATGGGATCATCTATCCATGGGATGATCTTAAGGGTTGAGGGGTCGGGTTTCCATACCATGTCGCTCATTTCAATGCTCTTGAATCCTCTTACAGAAGAGCCGTCGAATCCTACACCGTCTTCAAACACTTCTCCCTGAGTAAACTCCCTGGCAGGTATGGAAAACATCTGCAGGATTCCGCGAACATCGGTGAATGCACACAGTACCTGTTTTACATTATTGTCCTCCAGTACTTTTTTAGCTTCTTCCACCATATCACCTTCGAATTTTTTCAAAACTTTAGTATATGAATATATAATCTTTTTCATTCTTGAGTATTTTCTGAGTGATTTTCAACAATTTTTTATACGCCCATGAAAAAACACAAAGATAAAAAAAGATAAATTAAAGCTAAAAGACTGGAAGTTATGGGAGTTATATTACAAGTTGCTCTTGACATTCTTGAGCTCAGGAGAGCCATAGAGATAGCAGAAGAGTCCACAAAAGGTGGTTCCGATTGGATTGAGGTGGGAACTCCTTTAATCAAGAGTGAAGGTATGAACGCTGTTAGAGAATTGAAAAAATTAGGTTACCCGGTTATAGCCGATATGAAAACAATAGATACTGGAAGAGCCGAAATTGAGATGGCTGCCCGAAGTGGAGCAGATGTAGTAATCGTGCTTGGATTGAGTACCGATTCAACCCTGCTGGAAGCTGTAAAAGCCGCCAGAAAGTACGGCTGCAAAGTAATGGCAGACCTCATAAATTCACCTGAGCCTGTCAAGAGGGCAAAGGAGCTGGATCAGCTGGGAATCGATTATCTAAATGTTCATGTGGGGATCGATCAGCAGATGACCGGCACAGACCCCATAGAAGTGCTTAAAAGCGTCTTGGAGGAAGTAAATATTCCTGTGGCAGTTGCAGGGGGTCTGGATGCTGAGAGAGCTGCATTCTGCGCATCTCTGGGGGCCAGCATAATTATCGTGGGCAGCAGTATCGTTAGGTCCGGCAATGTCACCGAATCCACCAGAAGGGTCAGAGAAGCGGTTGATGGAAGTGAATTGCAGGAGATAGGTAAGAAGAGCAGGGATGAAGAGATAAGAGAGATCCTGAATAAAGTTTCCACTCCCAATATAAGTGATGCCATGCATCGTTCGTACGGCATGAAAGACATATACTCACTCATAAAAGGAAAGAAGATTGTAGGAAAGGCAGTAACAGTATACACTATGCAGGGTGACTGGGCAAAATCTGTTGAGTCCATTGATGTGGCCAGAGAAGGAGATGTAATAGTCATAAAGACTGCTGGAGATAGTGAAGCAGTTTGGGGGGAGCTGGCATCCCACAGTTGCCTCAATAAAGGAATTGAAGGAGTAGTAATTGATGGAGCTGTAAGAGATGTTGACGATATCCGGGAGCTGGGCTACCCTATTTTTGCCAAAAAAGAGATACCCAACGCTGGGGAGTCAAAAGGGTTCGGCGAAATCAACGTCAGAATACTATGTGGAGGACTGGAAGTTAATCCCGGAGACTGGGTCGTCGGTGACGACAATGGAGTAATGATCCTTCCCAAACAGCAGGCATATGAAATTGCCAGAAGAGCTCTTGAGGTCAAGAAGCATGAGGAGAGAGTCAGGGCAGAAATTGTTGAGAAGAAAAGAACGCTTGCAGAAGTCGCTGAACTATACAAATGGGAAAAAATCCAGTAATTTGAGATTTGAGAATAAAAAAGCTATATAATGGCTATCTAATGGCAAAGGTGCTCATTTTCAGTAGCTTCTCTACTCTGGGACTAACCCATACAATCCTATCCCATCCTCCTTCACAGGTAAGAAAATTATCACTCTTCAAGTAAGAAAAACTAGCTCCCAGAAACCCCTCGATCTGTTCTCCCAGCATAATTTTCTCCATTTCTTTGAAAGTCAGTCCAATAGGTGTTTTTAGTGGATAGTTTCTATCTACAATTCCAAAACCATCCTGTTCTGGTATGTAGAAAATAATGACCTGTTGAAGTGGGCTTGAAGGGAGAGGACAATCTAAAACCGAGTGCAGTTTTACCCTCTTGATAGCACTATCACTGAGCCTTTCAACAGCTCTGTTTACTCCTTCATATTCAAAATCACTGATCTCTCTACCCTTTACAATTTTTTGGTAAAAATTGGGCCTTCTTTCAGCCGAGGCCCAGGATATCCCGCAGGGGGATGGTCTGTCAGGAGTAATAACACAAACGTGATGAGGTAATTGTTTTTGACATGAAATGCAACAAAAATAAAAGGGTTCCTCCATTATACTAACACCAGTTATATGAGCTTCACAGCTCTGGTTCATATTTTTAATTGTACTTATAATACATAAACATTTTTGTTTAAGATTAATCATTATTGATTAAATTTACTTATTAATAATTACAAATTGGGTTGATATCTCAAAATCATTAAAAAAGAATTCAAAAAGAAGACATATAAATTGGTAATTCAACACCATTTATATGAGACAGATAGGTATTGTGGGTGCTTCCTCCTGTGATGAGACTACTTATGAGATAGCGTTCCACATAGGCAAAATGCTGGCCCAGAAGAACTGTACAGTTGTCAATGGTGGTTTGGGTGGAGTTATGGATGCCAGCGCCAAAGGAGCTCATAGTGAGGGAGGAACTGTTATCGGCATCCTTCCGGGTGAAAAGCAATTAGCAAACCCTTTTATTGGTGTTTCGATCGCTACAAATATGGGGCACGCCAGAAATATAATAATAGTTCACTCCAGCGATGCCGTGGTATCTATTGGTGGGGGTTACGGTACCGTCAGCGAGATCTCCATTGCATTAAAGGAGGGCAAGAAAGTAGTTGCCATCAACCCACCCGTAACCTTTCCCGACCTCATTGTGTGCAAGAGTGCCCCGGAAGCTGTAGCAAAAGCTCTAGAGGATTAAACAGGAAGAATAAGTAAGTTAGAGGAGTTGGAGGAGTTGATTATGAAGACTATATCGGTTAAACTGGATATGAATGAGATGGCGGATATCACTTCTGAGGTTGAAGAATTTGTGAGGGAGAGCAATAAAGGTGAGGGGGCTGTGCTGGTATTCAATGTAGGCTCTACAGGAGCAATAACGACCATTGAATATGAGCCCGGTCTAAAGAAAGATTTTCCCCGGATACTGGATAAACTCGCGCCTTATGGCGAGGATTACGAGCACCACAAGACCTGGCACGATGACAACGGCTCAAGCCACGTTAAAGCCAGCATGATAGGTCCCAGCTTGACCATCCCCTTCCAGGATAACAGACTGGTTTTGGGGACATGGCAGCAGGTAGTGGTGGTGAACTTCGATACCGGCAGAAGAGAAAGGAAAGTGGTATTATCCATACTCTCTTAATCAAATGAAGGACAACTGAAGAACAAACAAACTCTCAAATTTCAGGCCCATACCCAAGTTTCATTCAATTCAAATCCAAATTTTGCCTAATGTCCTAATTTGGAATAGTTAATTTGTAGTAAAAAAATTCGTGCCAGGTCCATATGTGGTCGGTTAAGTCTTCTAGCATTGCTGGTGAGGTGTTTCTCTTAAATTGGTTTATGAAGTCCCATTAGAACTGGAATAGGTGAAGTGCATGCTCCAATCTTCTTTTGCGTTTGGAGAAGCACTTGGTTTTTCTTACTAGTCTACCGATTC
>CAZQTT010000092.1:0-8733 GCA_964596255.1 uncultured archaeon | reverse complement strand
AACCCAGTCTCCTTCGCCTTCCCCCTCACCCACTCAGGAGGAAACATCTGATACATAGCCTTCTCAATAACCTGCGGATCATTCATGGCTCCAACCTCACTACCCTAACCTTCTTCCCAATCCAGTCCTTGGGCACCAGAACCCTGGCTGACGTAGCACAGGGCTTCGCCACCTTCTCCACTACCTCATAACCCTCCATCCATATCTCCATCGGCTCCTCAGATATTTTCTTTTTCATATTGCAATATTATTGCAATGTAATATATAAACCTTCCGGTCTTCTTGCGGAAAATGCAGCAAAATGAGTGGTAATTCACTATAAGGTCAAATTCTTAACCGATGACGTATGAAAAAATCTCATTAGATAGATATTTTCGAAACTCTAAAATATTGTTTTTGACAAAATTTTGTTTGCTGTTCAAACAAAGGAAAAGGGGGTTTAGGGAAAGAAGAGATTAGGGAGAATTGTTCAGTCATCATAGTTTAACTCGTTTAAGTTCCATACTTTGAAGGAGTTCTTATGACCTCTGAGGAAAAAATTGAGATCCTGAAAAAAATCAAAGATGTTGAAAGGGAAGCGGATAAAGCTATTCAAAGAGCTGAAAAGGAAAAGAAGGAGATTATTGCCAATGCAAAGAATGAAGCAAGAATAACTTTAGAAGATGCTGAGGAAGAGGCAGAAAAAGTCAAGGCAGAGATTATTGCCAATGCAAAGAGTTCAATTAATCAGGAAAGGTCCAAATTAAAAGAGAAATGGAAAGAGAAAATATTTGAGATAGAAAATAGAGGGAAAAGAAAGACCGAAGAAGCTGTAGACTTTCTCTATACAGAATTTTTTAGGACAATTAAATCAGTGTCTACAAGTTGGACCAAAACAGAACCTGAAAGGAAACAAATTCAGGAAGAACCTCAAGAGGGTGCGGAGATAGGAGAGGGTTCAACCCCAAGGGAACTTGAGAATAAATCGAGAAGACCTAAAGCAAAAGGAATTCCAACAGAGAAAAAGAAGAGAGGGAGAACAACAACTAAAACAAGAAAAACAACTTATAGGGGAAAGAAAGACTTAGGCCAAAAAAGTAGTAGAAAAAAGTCTTTTGATAGTTCAGAACAGGAAACACGTGAAGAGACAACCGATTTTCCAGAAGAAGAAATAACTTCGACAAGAATTAAATCTCCACTTGTTGAGATTGACCTAGATGAGGCGAAAGTGTTTCTTGTTTTACCAGAACAACAACTAGTTGATATGGATTTGATCTCCTCAAAACAAGTATCATACCGAGTAAACGTCAATTCCAGAGAATTAAGTGTCCCTGTTACTTTGTACAAAGATTCTCAAGATAATGTCATAAAAACAGTAGAGGAGAGAATAGAGCTGGAAAAACCCTTAGAGTATTTTAAAGTTAATTTTCCTAATGAGATTGAGAGCCGAGAATTTGAGTACAATCATTTCGATGACGATATTTACGTTTTTGTTCCTAGAGGTGATACTAAAGCTAAAATCCATTACCTGTTCAACAGCAAGGAAAGCATTAATCCACTACCGAACAGAAACCTATGGATATTGCTCAAGGAAAATTTAGAAGTAGAAATAGAACCTAATTTGGTTGAACAGACTTGGATATGGGATAGATATCAACCTTTAAATATAAATTTAAAAGGAGAAAGTGAGCTTATTTTAAAAGACCCCAGAGATGGGCAAGAGAAAAGCTATCCTTGCATGGCTTTCTCTATGGATGGGGAAATTGTTGAAGATGATTATAAAGATCTATTCCCGCTCTTTATCGGTAATAATCTGAAGATAAAGGCACCCAAGAGTAAGAAAGCTGGATGGATAGTATGGATTCAAAATGAGTACTTCAGTCCTCAATTGGTAAACGAATGTTGGGATGGGGAAGATCCTCTAGTTTTGGAGGTGCCTGATGACCTACCATGTGAATGCGGGAGCTTTCAAATAGATATTTGCGAACCGAAAGATAGAATACCTGTACAGACATTGTTCTTTCGGTATATTCCTTTTATTGAGTTAGAGTACCCCAAAGACCTCATTTTACCAGGTGAAGACGGACACAATGTTGAACATATTAGTGTTTACCTAAACAGTACTGATAGCTGGCAGTTAGATTTACAGTCAAATGTTAAAGGGTATATAGAAGACAATAAGTTGTTGGTTGAGGTAACCGCTGATGAAGATACGTGTCAATTTACTATCAATAAGAGGGGTAGAATTGAGACAAAATTTGAGATGCAAGTAACTATTCCAAGAGTAAGATGGAAAACTTCGAGGCAAACAGACTGGAAAGATAAAAAAATTGAGCTAAAAAGAGATGAGCTTAAACCAGGTGAGAAACTTTTTCTTTTTGTTAAAACAAATGACTTAGTTAATAAATATAATATTTCTGGCATTCTAAGGACTGATCATCAAGAGATACAGGAGGAGAGCCTCACCTATAAGGAGAAAAAATACTCCTTGTTTTTGAATAAATTCTCAGAGTCTATTCACAAAAATAAAAACAGATTATCGCTTGAATTAGAAATCAAAAAACCAACAGGAGAAGTTATAGGTTCAATCGAGGTTTTAAACATCCCTCAAGTAGAGAAGTGGAGATACGATTACTATAAAGACAAAAAGTTTGTGGGTGATTTCTCCACTGAAGAAATAGCATTAATTAGCAGCCTATTTGAAGCGTCCGGCAAAATTTTATCTTATAAGCCTATCTTAGGATGGTATGAGAATGGAGAGTTGGCTTTAGATAGAATATTTAAAGAATACATTGACGAGACTTTAGAAGGTAAAATCTTTTCGGATAAGAGCGTGTTAGATTCTTACCCTGATATCGTTGACTTCAATTCCTTTGAAAGAAAAGACTTCGCTGAATTCTTTGACAATATTAAAAAAATCATTTTGCATCCTTGTGTAATGTATTTTTGGGTATACAACAAGATAGACATCCCTTTTTTCCCAAGAAACAAGGAAGGACTTCTTTTTTACCTTAAATTTTTCGAGGGGGGAGAAAAAGAGAAGTTGAAGTGGATATTCAAGGAGAAAAGCTACAGCGGTGAGATAATGGATGAAATCACTTATGAATTAATAAAGCAAGCTCACGTTTCACTTGGAATAAAAGAGAAATTACATAAATTCGAAAAAGGTTTTGAGAGCCCTGACTACAGAGAACATTTATTCAGAGATGATCTTTACGACAATGGTATGAGGTATTTAATTGCGAAATGGAGATTCCTTATTAAAAGAGATGGGCATTTAGGTAATGTATTTACTGAAAGAGATGACAACTTCTTAAGAAGAAAAGTAATTGAGGAGGCTAACAAAACAAAATATAGAGAATACATACTCCATCCCGGATCACTCGAAAAAACTTTACGGCTTAGAATAGATGCATTGGAATTAACTAAGGAAGATAGAAAGAAAGCTCTCATAGATGCGATTGAATTTTTTAAGAAGTATTGGAAAACTGAGGAGGAAAAACATTGATTGACCCACTTAAACTAACTCAGAATGTTAGGGATAGCTATATTAGATATTTAACCAGCACGTTTCGTCTGAGAGATTCTAACCTGCAAAGATTATTCCATGAAGAGGTCAAAAGGTTCTGGTTTACAAACGGTCCAATTTTAGAAGCCACCCAACCCTTCAAGAAAGGAGATTATCTCCAGAATTTAATAGACAATGGATTTCTCAATAAAAGTTTAGAGAAATTTATCTATGATGCTCTCCCTTATTTGTATGACAATCAACTATACCTACACCAAGATAGAGCAATTAGGAGAATACTGGAAGGACGTAACGTAGTGTTAGCCTCCGGAACAAGTAGTGGGAAAACTGAGTGCTTCCTCTTACCTATCTACAACTATTTGATCGAAGAATATCAAAAGGGCAAACTCACACCGGGTGTTCGAGCAATTCTTCTTTATCCCATGAATGCATTAGCAAATGACCAGTTACGTAGATTGAGGGAAGTAGCGGCAGTTATGGAGGAGAAATTACCCAAAGTTAACCTAACTTTCGGCAGATACGTTGGGGATACCCCTGAAACAAGGGAAGAAGGTGAGGAGAAGTTTAGCCTAACCAACCCAGATAAAGAGCCAGTCAAGAGCGAACTTCTTTCAAGAGAAGAGATGAGAGAGAATCCACCACATATTCTTATAACTAATTATGCCATGCTAGAATACCTGCTTTTAAGGCCGCAGGATTCGCCATTTTTTGATGGAGAGTATGCTAAATACTGGAAATTTTTAGTCCTAGATGAAGCGCATATCTACAGTGGAGCTACTGGTATTGAGATAGCTATGCTGATACGCCGTTTAAAGGATAGGGTTTGTAACAACATGGAAGGCGATCTACAATGCATTGCAACCAGTGCAACACTCGTTAAGGAAGAAGATGACTTTGGAAGGGTAGCAGAATTCGCTACCAACCTCTTTGGAGAGGAGTTTAAGTGGGATATTTATAATGAGGACAGACAAGACATAATTAAAGGCGAAAGATTAACTACAGAGGCTGAGAGTTCCACTTTAAACCTTCCAATTCAACTATACTCAGAATTAAATAATATAGTCAGGAGTAATCCACAAGATGCTCTAAGAGAAGCTTATAACGTCTGTGAAAAATTTGGTATAGACAGGAGTCTCTTAGATACAGCTAAAAACTTGTGTGAGGGTGATGTTAAAAGATTCTTTTATGAGGTCCTTTCGAAAGATGAGAAAGTTATAAAGCTAAAAAAACTGATGGAGAAGGGCGCAAAAAGTCTTGAGGATTGTGTTGCGGAACTTATTGAAAAGGAGAACCCTTCTGATGAGGATCGTCAATGTATAATTGACCTCATTAACTTGGCAGTTAAATCACGCCCCCACAAAGAATCTTTACCCCTTATCCCTGCCAGATATCATCTTTTTGTAAGAGCACCTGAGGGTATCTTTGTATCTCTTTATCCTGAACCAAGAATATTTTTAGATAGGCGAGAGAAAACAGAGGACGGTTATCCTGTTTTTGAACTAGCTTCCTGTAGAAGGTGTGGCCAAGGATACTTAGTTGGTAATATTAAAGATGGAAAACTAAAACACTCCTTTGATCAGATGATCGCACCAAGATTTTTCCTTCTTTGGAGTGAAGGTTCTCAATTAGAAGAAGATGATGACCAAGAAGTTGCAGTCCCTGAAAAAATTGCCGAAAAAGGGAAGTCTTGGAATAATTTATGTACTGAGTGCGGCTCAATTTGGGATACTGAACCAATATGTAGTTGTGAGCGAGAAGCTTACAATACAAAAATAATAATAGAGATTACTCCTAAGGATGATGTTCTTAACATATGCTACTCCTGTGGCCTTAGAGCTCCTAATGTAGTCAGAGAGTTTATTTTTCAACAAGATGCTCCTGCAGCTGTGTTAGCTACCGCTTTATACGAAAACTTGGGTAGAGAAAACAAGAAGAAAATCCTTACTTTTTCAGACAATAGACAAGATGCAGCTTTCTTTGCACCCTATTTGGATTTTACTCACAAAAGGATATTATTTCGAAGGCTGATTATAGAAGCTTTAAGAGAGAACCTTCATCCCCAAGACTATCGACTAAACTCCTTAGTTGAGGATGTTTTAAAAATAGCTGAAGAAAGGAAGATATTCGATCCTAGCATGGATAGAAAAGAGAAGATTAAAGAAATTTGGAAGTGGGTTCTTCAGGAATACTGTGGCCTTTGGGATAAGAGAAACTCTTTGGAAGGGGTTGGTTTGCTGTTCTTTGAACCTATTACACCTGAAAACTGGGAACCTATAAAAGAGCTGCAGGAACCTCCATGGAACCTTACTATTGACGAGTCAATAGCTGTTTACAAAACATTGCTTGATACGCTCCGTTACAACACCGCAATCACATTTCCTGAAGAGGGACCAAGTCCACAAGATGAGTTTTTCTACCCTAGAAATAGGGAATACGTGTTCCGGGGTGAGGGATCGGATATAAAGAAAGGTATTTATTCCTTTATTCCTGCTTCAGGGAGGTTAAATGCAAGATTAGAATATTTAAAGAAGCTGCATAACCGGGTTTTAGGAATTGACAGTATTGAAGAATGTATAAAGTTATTAGGTAGAATATGGTCTGATATAAGAGATAATTGGGTTAATGAGGGGTTGAACCAATTTAGCAACTCAAAACAAGGAATTATCTATCAACTTGACTACAGATACTGGCAAGTAGCTCAAAGAAATAGTGAGACTAGGTGGTATACATGTGATCGTTGTGGAGCTATCGTTCCCCGAAGCGTAAAAGGAGTTTGCCCTACTTTCAACTGTCATGGGAATCTAAAGGCTTTAGACCCAGAAGGTGGAGAACCTGTCGTGGAGAATCATTATCGTTACCTATATTCTAATCTTTCTCCCTCTAAAATGGTAACACACGAACATACTGCTCAGCTCGCCGCAGATTATGCATCAAATGTTCAGCAAAGATTCATACGGGGAGATATAAATGTTCTAAGTTGCTCCACAACCTTTGAGTTGGGTGTAGATCTTGGGGAATTGGAGACTATATTTATGCGTAATGTCCCGCCAGAACCTTCTAATTACATTCAGCGAGCAGGGAGAGCTGGAAGAAGACTGGAAACCGTCGGGTTTACCTTAACTTTCGCCCAACTTCGCTCACACGATCTCACATATTTTAAAGAGCCGGAGAAAATGGTAGAAGGTCGTATAAACCCACCAGTCGTAGAACTTCGAAACGAGAAGATAATTCGCCGTCATCTACATTCCATAGTTTTTTCAAGCTTCTTTAAACAGTTTCCAGATTATTTTGGGAAAGCAGAATCTTTTTTCAGACTTGAAAGTAATGGGGAACCTGGACCCATAAAAATGAAAGAATTCCTCAACGATTTGCCAGAAACAGTTTTGAGTTCATTAAAAAGAGCTATACCTTCAGAGATGCAAGCCACGTTGGACATAGAGAATTGGAATTGGATAGAGGATTTAATAGGTGTCAACGGAGTGCTTACTGTTGCTGACGAAAAAATCAGAGACGAGTTTGATAACTTAATAGAATACTACAACTCTAGAGAAGAAGAATGGAAAAATAACAGGAACCAACAAAAAAGGAATAGATTAAACAGAGATATGAACTGGGCAAATAGAAGGATAGAGACTATAAAAAGGCGGGGTTTAATTGATTTCTTAGCTACCCACGCGGTAATACCCAAATACGGGTTCCCTGTAGATGTGGTAGAGTTGGCAACACTATCCCAAGTTCCTGAATCCAAAAACATAAAATTGGAGAGGGATCTCCGTATAGCCATTTCGGAGTTTGCACCAAGTAGTCAAATTGTTGCAAATGGATATGTATGGGAAAGCGCTGGACTGAGGGTGTTGCGGAACAGAACTTGGCCTATTTTCTGGTATGCTACGTGTCCTGAGTGTAAAAGATTTTACATTCAGGATGGAAGAATAGGAGAAGCTCCTCCCCCCATATCATGCGAAATTCATGGAGATATACCTAGAAATCAGATCAAGAGTTTTGTCACCCCCTATTTTGGTTTTGTTACCAATAGAGAGTCTAAACCGAAAAAACCGGGTGAATCACGTCCAAAACGTGAGTTCGGTACGAGACCTTATTTCTTCGATTACAAAGAACCTGTAATAAAAGACTTCTCAATCGGTAAGCTCAAGGTTAAATGTAGATACTCTTCTGACGGGGAATTGGCTGTTGTGTGTAAAGGGAAAAAAGGTGCCGGTTTTTGGATTTGTTTTACATGTGGCTCTGCATTTTCTAATAGGCCCAAGAAGAACGACAAGCATAAAACACCTTTTGGTGTAGAGTGCTCATCAACTCTAAGAGGACCTTTCCACCTTGGCCACACTTTTAAAACAGACGTATTGTCAATATCCTTTGAGGAACCCCAATTAGATTCGTTTAATGAGAGTTTCTGGTACTCTATGTTGTATGCTCTTTTGGAGGGGACAAGTCAAGCTCTTGGCATAGGTAGGCGGGACTTAGATGGTTGTCTTTATCCATCTGAAGAGGGGGTTATGCTGGTCCTGTTTGATAATGTGCCAGGAGGCGCTGGGCACGTAAAACGTATAATTGACGAAGGAAACCTTCACAGCGTTCTAAAAAGCGCCTTAGAGCGTGTAGAGAACTGTACCTGTGGTTTTGAGACAAGCTGTTACGGCTGTCTAAGAAATTATCAAAACCAGTTCTGTCATGACCAATTAGAAAGAGGAGTTATTCTAGAGTTTCTTAAAACTAACTTTGAGCGACAATAATGGATCTAAGCAGTAAAATCGCATAATCTTTATTGTAGTAAAATCGTGTCCTGTTTCACCATATATAGGATTTCACCTCCACCTTATAACTTTTCCAGTTAATTAAAGCAGTCGGTTAACAGTCCTCACTTGATTTTAATCTCTTTGATTATTTTTAACTTTTTCAATTCACCCAAAATGTTCAACAGAGTCAACAAATCAATTTCCAGAAAATTTGCAGCCTCTCCAACCGTCCTATTATCTAAAAACCCATTCTGAAGGATATCCTTAACTACATGGTCGTATCTTCTGAGATACTCTCTGGCCTGATCATCGAGATAAATCCCCATTGAAGTTATCAAGTTGGTTGAGTACAAACTTTTCGAGGTCATTTCACCTGCACCGTAGAATACGTAGATTAAAAGATACTTAAAGGTTCGAAAATTGGGGGTCAGATTGTTTAAGAAACATTTCCTTCTTAAACGATGAGAAATT
>CAZQTT010000091.1:0-8983 GCA_964596255.1 uncultured archaeon | reverse complement strand
CACTGAGAACCTATCCGAGTATAAATTCGTGGTCCTCTTTGGGAGGCTGGAAGAAGTTGGAGATACGGAAAAAAAGAAGGAAGTTAGAAAAAGGTTTGTAGACCTCATCAGGAATAATAACCTTTCACCGAACATCATGAAGGCACTGGGACACTCTCCGGATGATCCCCTTGAATCGATAGTAAATGAAGAGAGGAACATGGTGTGGAAACTGGTGGATGTAGAAGATATTATGGGATTTAAGAGTGATTAGTCATGAAAGTGCTGCTGACGGGAGCTACGGGTTACATAGGCAGGAGACTGAAACTGAGACTGCTGGAAGATGAGAGCGTTGATTTAAGACTTTTTGTCCGCAACAAAAAGAAGATCCAGACAAGTGGAGAAAAGGTGGAGATAGTGGAGGGAGACACCTTCAATAAGGAGGCACTTGAAAAGGCTGTAGAGGGCGTTGATGTTGCCTACTACTTAATCCACTCTCTGGGAGCTGGAAAGGACTTTGCGGACCTTGATAGGGTCAGTGCGGAGAACTTCAGGGATGCGTGCATAAAAGCGGGGGTCAAGAGAATAATCTATCTGGGAGGGCTAGGGGTTAAAGAGAGTGCCAGCGAGCACCTCAGAAGCAGGATCGAGACCGGAGAGATACTAAGTGCATACCCCGATAAGATACAGACCATCTGGTTTAGAGCTGGAGTAATCATTGGCTCCGGAGGAGCGAGTTTCGAGATAATAAGGAATCTGGTACAGAAACTTCCTGTGATGCTTTTGCCCACGTGGGTCCACACCAAATCCCAGGCAATAGCTGTGGATGATGTAGTAAAATACCTGGATAAAGCCAAGGATTTGGAGATCACTGGGGACCTGGTAGTGGATATAGGCTCGGAAAAGCTGAGCTTTAAGGAGATGTTGATGAAAACTTCCAGGGTCATGGGCCTGAAGAGGACCTTGATCCCCATCCCGGTGCTCTCACCTGGATTATCTTCCTACTGGCTGATACTATTCACTCCCGTTTCCTTTAAAATAGCACGGTCACTGGTGGACGGATTGAAGTCCGAGACTGTCCTGAAGAACGATAACGCCAAATATTTCGATTTCACACCCCTCTCGTTTGAAGAGAGCATAATGAGAGCGGTGGATGAAATAGAGAGGAATCAGGTCCTCAGCAGGTGGTGTGACAGCAGTGCCGAGCAGACCTGTGACATAAAGGACGATAACGTGTCCCGGGCCATATACAGGGATAGGAGAGAGTACAGTTTCGGTGATCTACCGCCGGATAAAGTGTTCACAGCCGTGAAGTCCATAGGAGGGAAGCACGGGTGGTTCACCTACGATATATTCTGGAAGATAGGAGGAATTATCGACAAGCTTTTGGGAGGTTACGGGCTCAACAGAGGGCGTAGAGATGAACAGGAACTACGGATCGGAGACAGCCTCGATTTCTGGAAGGTAGCGGACATGGTGCCAAACAAGAGACTGCTCTTGCGGTCCCAATTGAGTTCTCCAGGAAAATCCTGGCTGGAGTTCACTATAGACGGGAGTAAACTGGTCCAGACTGCTTATTTCTATCCCAAAGGAATTCTGGGGAGAGTATACTGGTGGATTTTGAAGCCCTTCCACTATTTCACCTTCAGAGACCTTGCCAAGAGCATTATTGGAAGGGCAAAATTATTGAGCGATTGAGAGAAATGAAGATAGGTTATCCCTGTATAAATAGAAGTCGGCCTGTTGGCCAGCATCAGGGAAACAAGCAGAATCTATTGGCCCCACAGACCTTAGACAATTCTTTGAGGGTTCGTACCTTTTGGTTTCGATGTAATGCTGGAGATTAAGGATAAAGAGAAAAGAGGAGGCTTTAAATACCGCCTTGGAAGATAAAACCTTATTCAGGGTAGCAAGATGATAGAGCGGGAAAGAGTCAAAACGCTGAATGACAGCCAGCTCAGAGATGGAGAGTACGTCCTCTACTGGATGCAGGCCTCCCAGAGAGTGTTATATAATCACGCGTTAGAATATGCTATAGAAAAGGCCAACAACTTGAATAAACCGCTTCTGGTATATTTTGGGCTTACAGAAAGTTTTCCGGAAGCGAATGAAAGACATTACCACTTCCTTCTGGAGGGTTTAAAGGAGACCCGAAAAGCTCTTGCTGACCGCCACATAAAGATGGTTATCCGCCATAGCTCTCCTGAGTGTGGTGCGATTGACTTTTCCCGTAACGCATCCCTTATAGTGGTGGATAGAGGATATCTGAAGTTCCAGAGGTGGTGGAGAGATCATGTTGCAGGTAAGGTTAATTGTCCTCTTATAGAAGTGGAGAGCGATTCCATTGTTCCTGTGGAGACCGCATCTCCCAAGGAAGAGTACTCCGCAGCCACATTCAGACCCAAGGTCAATAAAAAGCTGGAGCAGTTCCTTGTTCTCTTAGAGGAGGGTGAACCTTTAAAGGACTCTACCGAAATGGAACAGGAGTCCATGGATATCTCCACACCCCATAAAGTAATCGAACAGCTCGATGTGGACAGGAGCGTAAAAAAGACGGGCCATTCTCATTTTCATGGCGGAACTTATAAGGCGAAGGAACTTCTTGACCAATTTTTAACCACCAAATTGGATGAGTTCTCTGAACGCAGGAACGAACCCTCAGAGGACTATGCATCACATATGAGCCCCTACCTCCATTTCGGGCAGATCTCACCACTATATATCGCTTTAAAAGTGGCAGAGACGGACAGCCCGGGGAAGCACGCTTTTCTGGAGGAGCTCATTGTGAGGAGAGAGCTCAGCCTGAATTATGTTTTCTACAACCAGAACTATGATTCCCTGAAGGGACTACCTTCATGGGCTCTGTACACCCTTAAAGAGCATCAGAAGGATAAAAGGGATTACACCTACTCACTGGAGGATTTTGAGAGTGCGAAAACTCATGACCCCTACTGGAATGCCGCCCAGAAAGAGATGATTGCAACTGGTAAGATGCACGGCTACATGCGGATGTACTGGGGGAAGAAGATAATCGAATGGACTGAAACTCCTGAAGAAGCATTTAAGATAACTTTACACCTCAACAATAAGTATGAACTGGATGGGAGGGACCCCAACAGCTATACGGGTGTTGCCTGGTGCTTTGGAAAGCACGACCGCCCCTGGAAGGAGAGAAATATATTTGGGAAGGTGAGGTATATGAGCGCTGGTGGTCTGGAGAGAAAATTCGACATTGACAAATACGTGGAGAAAATCGATAAGTTGGTTTAATTCTATAATTTCTCGTTTATAGTCTAATACTAAAGTCAATTAGTTTTAGCTGTCAACTTCTGAAGCTCTTTCCTCAATGTCTCGTAGTGCTCTCTTTCCATATAAGATAGGTAAGAGATAAGTTTCTTATTAGCACCCTTTATTTCATGAGCCAGTTTCTTGTAGAATTCTTCTGACTTCTTCTCCTCTTCCATAGCTCTCCTCAGCAGGGTGAAGACGTTATCGGTCTCATTCACATTCCACTCTTCGTATGGAGTTACTATACTGGTGTCAGGCTCTCTTTCCGGGTAAAAACTGGCAAATATATCTCTTAAGATGTGCTCGTGCTCCATTTCCTGATCTCTTAACCTGATAAGTGTTTTCTTAAGATCGGGTGAAATTTCAAGCTTACTGAGAGACTCGTAGTTGTTCTGGGCATTGACCTCCAATTTTATGGCTAGACTGAGAAGGTCAGACAGATCAAATTCCTGGTTTCCTACCAGTTCAATCAGTACATTTGAGCTGTCAAATTTATACATTTAATTACATTATGTAAACAGAAATATAAAATATTTACGTATAACAAGATGATGAACGCGTGCTATGCTCCAGTAAAGAAGTGGTTTTGAACATTCAATAAAATCCGAATGAACAAAAAATGAAGAATTGGAAATAACTATATCCAGCTTGTGCGTTCTTTAATTATATAGATTGAGGGTGATTAATGACTGTAGAGTTAGAGAGAGTCGAGAAGTTCATTGACAAGGTAAAAATAGCTTTTAAGAATTATGGTGCTTCAGGCGGCCTAAAAGATGAAATCGAGGAAGTGATCACAGAACTTGAAGACCTTAAACTGGAAAAAAACAATCCGGTACCTACAATATTACCGGTTTGCAGACATCTAGACAAAGCATATGGTCACATAAACCAAAAAGAGCCTATAGCATCTATTATGGATGTTTTAAGCCACTTAATACCCAATCTGGCCTGGCACCACGGATATGATGAGTCCGAGATGCCCGGGGAGCTTGCGGCTAATTTTGGTGTTGCGGATGTCATAGGCCCCTATGGTCTTGTTTCCAGCTTCAGATTCAAGTTAGGTGTGGTCTTGCTGGCTCCCCAAACCTGGTACCCTCCACACGCTCATCCCTCACCAGAGATCTACTACATTCTTTCGGGAGAAGCTGAGTGGCACACTGGAGGTACTAAGTCAGTGAAGGGTGGCGGCTCCATGGTATTGCATGGCAGTAACGAGCCACATGCCATGCTTACAGGAAAAACTCCCCTTTTAACTGTATATACGTGGAGGGGTGGTATCCACACAGGTAGCAAGTTCTTGTAA
Organism: uncultured archaeon; assembly: GCA_964596255.1. Classification (GTDB taxonomy): domain Archaea; phylum Halobacteriota; class Archaeoglobi; order Archaeoglobales; family Archaeoglobaceae; genus JdFR-22. The sequence goes on along the minus strand of CAZQTT010000091.1, from coordinate 4,413 downwards.
ATTTTTCAATTTTCCTCCTTTCTTAATTGGTTAGATGGGCCCCCTTACTAACTACTTCTGTAGTTTACTTGATTTGTTTTAAATGTGAACTTAAGCCGTAAATATAGCTGAATAGGTCCCAAGATAGGTTTGGGTAACTGGTTGGGGTGTTGGGGTGTTAGGTGATTTTAGAAAAATAACCTATCTTGGGTTATTAATTCCGAATTGTATTCAATGATAAAAAAATTTAACGTGATAAGGTGTAGCAAATAGAAAATAGGATAAGTGGGTAAATGTGTTGAACTTAAAATGAAGCAGAGTAAGTCAACCCTCATTTGGCTGCTATGGAGCCTTGGATCTTATTTGAGGCACATAAAAAATCTTATATTGAGCAGATCTGTGTTTAATACTTGTTTGTCCTCTAAGCTGTTGGTTTTAAGGTTGGATACTATTTTAGAGGTTGGTAAATAATTTTAAATCTACTGTATAATGTATAATAGTAAAAGCTAAATAATATCTAGCTTACGCACTAAAGTATAAGGTGAACCCCATGAACGAGTGTGAGTATTGTGGTAAGAGATTCTCAAAGGAGAGATCGCTAAAATCCCATAAAAAGTGGTGCATCCTGAAAAAAGCAATTCTCCCCACCTAGACACTCATTTTGAACAATGATGGTGGTTTTGAGTGTCTCTCTTTCAGAGGTTTTGGTATCTCTTCTTATATTCGTAATTTTTACATCTTAACTTTTTTTCTTGAACAACCCAATCTCACCGTCAGTGTTCAACCCTTCAGAAAGATTGGATTGCTTAAGAAGCATTTCTCTTTTAAACGATGAAGATTTGGATTTGGAGTTGAGTATATAAATGGAAAGGGGTTTGGAAAGAGCACAATCTAATTTTCCAGTGATAGACCGAGTGATAGATCAAACACCTTTAATCCCTGACTCTTTCCCATAGCAAACTCTGGAAGACCTTTAAACAACTCCTCCAGGTTACTCTGTTCCATTATTCTGTCTTTAGCGCTTAACTCTGGTCTTGAGTTCTCTATCTCAAACCCCATTCTCATAACCTAAACTAAAAAAGAAAAGTGTATAAGGCTATACGCTCTCCGGAAGTCATGGTAGGGCGTAAAACTCGAACAACGGACGCCGGGGGTGGGACTTGCAACCCCAGCTTCAGAAAGCTGGACCATCAAAATGAGGGTATTTCGCTTCGCTCAATACCCGCTTTAACGTATTCTCAAGTGTAAAAAACCAAAATACGGACGCCGGGGGTGGGATTTGAACCCACGCGGGCGCATGCCCATTGGTTGTCTGCGCAGGCTGTTGGCCTATTCTCGCTTAGCAGACCAACGCCTTGCCGGACTCGGCTACCCCGGCAATTGGTAATTCGGCACACATGTCGCAGTTATCAATTATTGTTTACCGTCAGCACTTTAAAAATTTTTGTCATGACCATCTACTTAACCTTTTTAACCCTACTCTATTTAATAACCCCAGACCAAAAACTAAAAATATCTATGAAGTGCTAAGTAGGACCACAGTACAAATTTTTAAAGCCCGGGTAGCTCAGCGGGAGAGCGTTCGGCTGAAGACCGAACAGTCGCCGGTTCAAATCCGGCTCCGGGCACCTATCTTTCAAGTTAAAGCCCTATTATAGTCTTAAATCCGAAAAAGTCTTACCGTAGGTAATAACTGAATTCTGTTTTCTCACTTGGCGTCCTATATTGATTAATACAGGGTAATCCTACAGCTTGCGGGGAGTACATGCCTAAAAATAGGGGAAGAGTTGAGGGTAGTGTGGCGATAATCACCTTCCCTTAAGGAATAGGTGAAGCTATTGCCAGAGTTCTATCTTCAGAAGGAGCCATCTCCATCATTAATGGAAGAAGTAGGGACCTTGGAACTCAGCTGGCAAAGGAGATAACTGAGAGCGGTGGGAGAGCCGAATACTACCCACTGGACGTCAATGAAGAAATGACCGCTGACATCTTCAAAACGGTCTATGATAGATATGAGAGGACAGATGTCCTGATGAATAACGCGGGGATCACCGGACCTAACAAGCCCACTCACCAGGAGCGGTATTGGACTTTTGCCGTTAACGTGACGGGTACAGCTATATGTAGAAAGCAGTAATCCTTACACGAAGTAACAGAAGAAAGGAAGTATAATCTACATGTCTTCTACCTACGGGATTGTTGGCGCCTCAGACGTCCCCGCTTATCATGCCACTAAAGCTGCAAACAGCAATATGGCAAAATAGATGCACTTCTATACGCTCAGGACGGAATTAAAGTAAACTCAGTTCATCCATGGTTCATATACACCTATGGTGTATTATATCTGGTCTCTGATGAGGCCAAATTTGTCACCGGCTCTGAGCTTGTTATAGATGGGGGGTATACCTTCAGATAATTATTGATATGGTTTTTTTAGCACTTTATTCCCGTGCAGTCATGCTGTAAATGGCTGGGGGAACCCGAAAAACTCTGGGGGAATAAACTATTTTATTTAATTTTAAAGAAGTGTAGGAGGATTATGAATACCGAATAAAATTCGTCTCAATTCATAAGTTATAAATATAGTTAGAGATGAAATGTAAACAACCCATAAAAAAATAAGAGCAATTAAGGTGTCGGCAATTAAATTGATGGTAGGTTGAAAGAGAATATGTAGAGTAGGTAATGCTGAATGGATAAACTGAATTTTTTACGGCGGGAGGTGTAAAATGGCCAAGAAAAGTATCAAGATATTGATTGTGGACGATGAGCCTGCAATGAGGGAAGTGATGAGAGTTATTCTTAATAACTTCAATGTTATGGAAGCCTCAAACGGTTATGAGGCAATCAAGATTTGTGAGGAGTTTAAGCCTGACCTGGTTTTAATGGACATTATGATGCCTAGGATGGATGGTATCGAAGCCACCCAAAAAATCCTGGAGAAATATCCGGGGACCAAGATAGTAGCGGTAACAGCCTATAAGACCCATAAGGGAGAATCCATGCTTGAGGCTGGCGCAGTAGATATACTGGAAAAACCCTTCCGGAGAAAGCAGCTTGAAGAACTGGTATATAATACCGTGGAGGCTGTGGGGAACAAGTAATTTCTCTGGTTTCTATTATATTATATTAAATAATTAGTAATTGAAGATTCATCTCGATGTTTGAACAGTTTAAGGAATTAGATCCTAATCTGTTCTATTAAACCTCTGGATTAGATTATTGGGTTCATAAAAGGTTTATTGAATTTTTTAATGACCTCATGTTCGGAACCCTTATAAAAGGCCGGGGTGAAAGCCAACAGTTAGTTAGATGTATTACTGCACCTGAGAGCGCGAAAACTTGACTTAACAGGCAAAAGGATGTTGGTACTGGCAGAGCACGGATAGGTGTGTATCCGGTCTGTATGTAGCCATCCTAAGTAATACTGTGGTGTGAATTCACCACCAGTACCATCCCGCCACCCCGCGTTTCCCAGGGCCCTGCAGAATGGTTGTTGGGATTTGGGTGCAAAGGTTCCGACATGGTAATGTTAAGTATAGCCCAAACCCGAAACAGCTTGGTGAATATACTTATCTGAAGGTTGAGCCAGCAATTCAGCCTCAATATTCTTCAGTTAATGAGAGATAGTGTATCAAAAGGGATGCCAGACTTCATAAAGCGTTCTGGTTTTCTTTGTTATCTTTTTTAAAGGGTTTCAGGAGGTAGAGGTAGGACAAAAATATATATAGTTACACTATAAAACATTAACAGGGGAGGTAAAAGTATCAGGGCAAGGGTTGGCAGGCGTGAATAATCTCCAAAAATGCCTTTATTAACCCTGGTTGCAACCTCCCCATGCTTTTTGTATTTTTTTCAATTTAATAAGCCTTTCGATTCTCTTTTTTCAGATGCAAGCAATCAGGTTTAGTTTTTAACCCTATGAGGAGCTGAATTGGTTAAAGAATCGGTGATAGTTTTACATCTACTACCCCAATCTATTACTTATAAAATTAAATGAAAAACAAATGTTTTATGTATTTTCAATTTAAATCGATAATCTTTTAAGAGAAAATAGTTATTATTGATTATGGTTGGACTTTTTGAACTCGATGATAAGGACAAAGTTATCCTGGAGATACTGGAAAAATCTCCTGAAATTTCTCAAAATGAGATAGCTAAAAAAATAGGCCTTTCTCAACCTTCTGTAGGCGCAAGAATCAAAAAAATGAAGAAAATGGGCATAATAAATTATACCTATGGGGTCAACATAAAGGAACCGGGGTTATATATTATCAAGGTGGACGTAAAATGCAGGCATCCGAGAGAGATGCTAAAACTATTTGAGGGGTGCCCTTTTTTCTTGAATGGTTTTATTATTGCAGGCAACAGGAATCTGACCCATACGTCATCGGTTAAGAACTTAACCCTATATTGAACTACCCATCTTGTTCT
>CAZQTT010000090.1:0-9004 GCA_964596255.1 uncultured archaeon | reverse complement strand
CAGTACAGATGAAGTAAGCGACGCTCTAGATACCGTAAAAGAGGTTTTTTAAACACTTTTATCAATATTGACCGAGGAATATCTGATGGACGAAGAGTGGAATGGTAAGAAGATAAGGTTTGTGCCCTTGTGGTTGTGGCTGGTCAAAAATAAGGAGTCGGGAGACGGAGAATGAACAGATACACAACACATATCTTCTACAGCGAAGAAGATGAGGGTTACGTTGCTGTAGTTCCCGAGCTCCCTGGCTGCTCTGCCTTTGGTGAAACTGAAGAAGAGGCTTTGAAGGAAGTTAAGACCGCTATGGAATTATGGATAGAGGCTGCCGAGAAAGAGGGCAGGGAAATCCCTGAACCAGAGGGCAAGGAGCTGCTAAGCGCTCTCAGAAGATTGAAGGCGTAACTCCTTCTTTACGAGAATTAGGCACTACATGCATAGTTTGAGTATATAAACTGTCAAGTTAACCTATGCATAATGCTGCGTGACAGTAGAGTAGGAGGTGGTATTTCAACCACCGTCCCCTCATCGAACCGGACGTGCGCAATTAACGCATCCGGCTCTCGTCTATCGTTGCCCCATCCCAGGGAGTGGAAAGCCTAACAAAGAGGATAAGGTCTTAAGTCCCATATCAAACAGGACCTTATTATGTATTCGATTATTACAGGCGTAGGATTTACGTCCCTCTATAAACCAGCGTATACGAGCCCTAATCCATCCGTCCAATTTCTTGAAGAGCCAATTTACATTGGCAATTTTGAAGTAGTTTCCCCAGCCAATGACCTTATAATTCAGCTCCTTGATTATCTCCTCCGGTTTTCTCGGGCGAGTTCTCCTTGTAGTTCTTCTGATACCATCCTTAAACTTCTTGATTGAATCATCCTTAGGAACCTTATGGCCTTCATAGATCTTGAAACCCAAGAACTCTATACCCTCACTGAAGTGAGCTATCCTCGTCTTCTCTGGATTAAGAGACAGTTCCAAATTTGTCAGAACCCTCTCAACCACTATAAGCGCTTCTTCAGCCTCCTCTTTACTCTTGCATAACACCAAGAAATCATCCGCGTACCTGACTAACTTATAATTGCAAATTATTTCACAATCAAAAGGATGCAGATACACATTTGCCATTAAAGGTGAGATAACTCCACCCTGTGGAGTACCAAGCGGTGAACCGAGTAACTTCTGATCCATGACCCCTGCTTTGAGAAATTGTTCAATCAGAGAAAGAATGCTACCATCAGTAACCTCTTCTCTCACGAACTGCATAAGCAGATTGTGATCCACATTGTCAAAGAAACTCTTTATGTCCGCATCCACCACCCAGAGATATCCCTCATCCCTGAGTCTCTCTACCTCTCCTATTGCCTGATGAGCATTCCTACCTGGTCTAAAGCCATAACTGCAGTCAAGAAAATTTGATTCAAAGATATTAAAGCGATCAAAGGTGTTTAGTATTGCTTGCTGCACTATCCGATCCCTGATAGTGGGAATACCCAAAGGTCTCATCTTGCCTTTAGACTTGGGGATAAAGACCCTCTTAACAGGCATATGACTATATTTCTTGTTCCTCAATACTCTGTGCAATTCTACCAAATTTTGTCTCTCATTAGCAGTGAATTGAGCAATGCTTTCCCTGTCAATACCTGCACTACCCCTATTAGCTCTAACCTTCTTCCACGCATCCTCCAGGTTCTCTGGATCATAGACCTTATCTATTAACGAATACCATTTCCTCTTCATCTTTTTTTTTACCACCAGCTTCACCCAGCCATTAAGGGTTAATAGCTTATAGCAATACCCGCTGGGCTCCGCTTCGATAGACCAGGACCCCTTCGCTATCCAGGGTTTTATCCTCCAACCCGTCACCGGAATTCACTGGCCCTGAAATCCTCGCTACTATTAGTCCATCCGACTCCTCGCACGGCATCGCTACGCCTTTCCCTCTGGTTATAGCGCCCACTACTCTCAAGCGACCCACCATAGGCTCTATATCTCTACTTGAGAGACCGTGCGAGGCCTCCCCTGGTCACATGACAGACCCTTCACTTTCATCCCGACCCTAATCAGGCATGCAACTCCCCTGCGGTACCCCGTTTATCTCCCTAACAGGGGCATCGAGCTTCCCATAGAGAAGGGAGGTCGCCAACTGCACACCCCACCACTGGTTCGATAACTCCGGGCTGAAAGTCGCCTCAGGCTCTTCAGACTCTCCGTCACCGGAGACGCCCTGCCGATATGCTCTCGCCGAGCAGGCCCACATCTCTTGGCTTCCACACCGATACGGGTAAACAGCATGGAAGGGATTTTAACCCTCTGGCCTGTCACACTACAGGGCACACTCCTCCGCGGGCTAAAGCACCGCGGCTTCCTGCTTCTTGGGAAAGGCTTGCCCCGTAACCACCGCCTTAGCGGGGACTCGGAGTAGAGGTCTCTCCTCCACAGGCACTAAGGGTCTGCCCGACCCCGACAAACACCTGTTTAGTATGTTAAGGGATGCCCTGTAATCCCTATCATTAATATACTTATTCTGCTGGGAAGTGTAATGAGGAGCTACCTTAACTACTTCCCTACCAGCTCTCTCAGCCTTGTAGGAAAGCATGCCAATGAATTTGCCCCACGAAGCATCCAAAATCTTAAAAGCTAACCTGCCCCTGGACATACCGCCTATGTTGAGGTCTTCTACCGCAATCAAATCGTAATTATCAACGTAATACCTTGAAAGCTTATGCAAGAAATCATTACGCTGATTCACCAACCTCTCATAAGCCCTGGCCAGCTTCGTTCTTACCTTATGCCAATTACTTGAGCCTCTAACCTTTCTGGAGAGTTCCCTCTGTAATTTGGCTACTCTGTCAAGAGTTTTCTCATAGAACCTCGGATTCTCCACTTGATTGCCATTGGAGTCGGTCAGGAAGTGCTTCACCCCCATATCAATGCCCACTGAACTATTGGTAGGAGGAAGAGGCCGGGACTCCACTTCTTCCACCTGCAGGATAGCGAACCATCTACCCGAACCCTCCTTCTTGACGACCACCCCCTTAACCTTACCAGCGATCTCCCTATGCAACTTGATAGGGATCTCCCCCACCCTAGAGAGCTTAAGCTTACCTCCCTCAATAGAGAAACCACTCTGATTAAAGTTCATGGTCCTAAACCTCTTCTTAAACCTCAACCTACCAATCCTTCTGCCACTCTCCTTTAACTTGCCAAGAGCCTTAACATTACTCCACAGCTGGTAATTAACCATCTGAAGAGGTTTAGAATGAACAGTCTTAAGCTCCGGCCTCTCATCCTTCAACCTAGGAATAAGTGCCTGAGTATCAGTCATCGTTAACTTCTGATTGTTATCCCTCGCCCTATTCAACTCCTCCAGCAAACGATTATACAACCACCTACACAGATCAAGCTGTCTGTTCAAGTTGAAAGCAGTAGCCTTCGAAGGATAAATCCTGAACCTGTAAGAAAGCATTAACCTTACTCTTACCTATGAATTAAAATTACTTGGAGTGAACCGAAAGTATCACGCATTCAACACACAGATTAAAATCTGAAGAATTCTGCTAAACAAGTGTTAAGATGCCTGAAAAGGAGCGTGGGTTCAAGAAGGAGCGGATTATCAGGGTTTTGCTCAACCATACAGGAAAGGAAATCACCAAGTAAAGGGTTGCAAAGCTCGCAGAAGTTTCTGAGCCCTGGTGCAGGGAGCACACCAAACGTCTTGAGGAGGAAGGACTCATAAAAGGAACCAAGGTAGTTAATCCGCGCGCCCTATACGAGGAGTGGCGGAAAGTCCGTATAAAACCAAATCAGCTCAATGTTTCGCTCCAGAATCCCATGAACCTGCTAAGGCGAACCAAGCTAAACCATGCCCTCACGACCTACCGGGCAGAGAACCTCCAGCAGGGACTGCTTTTTCCATCTGTCACCGATTCTATGTGAAGGAGGACGAGGTGGAGGACTGGATGAAAATCGTGGAAAGTCAGGGTATGCTGGGCGGTGGGAACACCAGGATCAGGCTCACCGACCCTCACGTGTTTTACAGAAGCGGGGATGTACAGGAGATGAAGGTTGTATCGACACCGCAGCTAATACTCGACCTTCTTGATGAGGGCGGTCCCTGTGAGGATGCTGCAAAAAAGCTGATGGAGAAATTCCACAGGTGGAAAAATGAGAGAGCACTACATTGACAGTGTAACAAGGTTATCGGAGCAGGAGTTGAAAAATGTCCTCAGGCTGGCTGAACCTCCAGTGGCCATTGTCGGTGGCTGGGCAGTTTATTTCCTCTTCAGCTTTTCAGAACTGAATGTCTCTATCTCTATCTCTATGGCAAGCTTTCTGGCTGAACCCTCGTCAAGCTCCCTCAGGGTTTTGCCGTCCAGAACCCTTGAAAAACGCTGGCAGATGTGCCTGAGCGATTTCAGCTCTCTGTCGAGCCGAGCCGGGCTTATGCCCTGGAGCCTGAAGTATTCGTAGAACTCGAAGATTATGTCCTTGTTTTCACCCGATATGTCGGAGTTCTCAATGCATTTTAACTCCGACTTTAGCCTCCCCACATAGTTTATCGGCCTGAACATTACCGGTAGAAAAAAACAGCGATCCTATAAAAACCTGTATGGGATCTAAACAGGTCCCAGAGTGCGCGAGCCGGGATTTGAACCCGGGCAAACGGCTTGGAAAGCCGTTGTCATACCGCTAGACCACTCGCGCTGGTCGTTTTTGGATTGGTCATTAGTTCATTTCTCTGTTAATGCATTAATCCTGTTTTTGTTTATAGCATTTATGGTTTGCGAAAGATGCTCACATCACCCACGATCAACTGGAACTGAATTTAACGGGTTTTTTTAAGCGAATAGCTCTGATCTGTATCTATTATATTCGTCCATTATTTTATTATAATATAAAAGTAAACAGTGAGTACAGTATAGCCAATAATATAAACTAATAGGGAAAAAATTTATAAACACAAATTACTTATAATAAAGGTGGATGTCCCCCAGATGTTAGTTTCAAACTGGCATTTGTTCACCTCCAAGCCGTTTTCTGGGGGATAATTCTTATTACTTATTCTTATTACTTAACAGGAAAAAATAATACCAACACAAATATTTTTAAATGCTGTTCTGAGGTGGAATACATGGGCGAGAAAACTGTCATATTTACGGACCTGGACGGTACTCTTCTGGACGATAACTATAATTTCGAGGAGGCAAAAACGGGGTTGAAGCTTCTCAATGAGAAAAAGGTGCCTCTAATTTTCTGTTCTGCCAAAACCAAGGCTGAGCAAGAAGTAATCAGAAGCGAAATGGGCATCAACGACCCTTTTATCGTGGAGAACGGCTCAGCAATATATATTCCCAAAGGCCATCTCCAAAAGGTTCACGGAGAGGATGCGGGCCAGTACGAAGTGGTTATCCTGGGCATAAGGTCGGAAGAAATAATTGAGGAGATCAAGAAGCTGCGAGAGAAATATATGATCAGATGCTATTATTTCATGAGCGATGAAGAGGTTTCTGAAGTAACTGGACTCTCGCTGGATGCCGCCAGGAACGCCAAGAAGAGGGAATTTGGAGAGACTATAGTTGAAGCAGAAAAAGGAGCCTTAGAGGAGCTTAAGAAGAAATTCGAGGTGGTTTCAGGGGGTAGGTTCATACAGGTCTTCGGAAAGGGTTCAGACAAAGGAGAGGCGGTGAGAATCCTGACCAACATGTACAGAAAGGAATACGGAGCAGTGAAGACCATTGGTATCGGGAACGCCGAAAACGATAAGCCGATGCTGAAAGCAGTGCAATACCCCACCCTGGTAAAGAACAGTGATGGTACCTGGGCAGACCTCAACATAGAGAACATTCAGAAAGTAAACGGGATTGGGCCAGAGGGCTGGACACAGGTAGTTGAGAGTTTTGTGGAGAACAACAGATAAGCTAACGTATCTAATTATATAATCACAAGTACTAATTGATAAAAATCATTCAATTCAATATCCAGAGTTGAACTCGATTTTCTTCATTTCTCTCAAGTAGGCGGTCTTTACACTTCTTTGTTTCGCTTTCTTGATAAGCTGCTTGTCTGATGAAACCATAATACAGTTGTATTGCTCCGCCAGATCGATAAGGGAGTCATCGGTGCTTTCAGCCTGTATATTCACCACTTCACACTTATCCTCTACCAGGTTCAAGGCAAACCCTGCAGCGATCTTTTCTTCCCCACTCAGCTTATTCTGCAGCTGTTTTAGCTCATCCAATACCATTCTGGGGATAAAGAATTGGCTGAAACCCTTTTTCTCCAGGAGCTCAAAGACATCTACTTTATTGAGGTAGATGTACAGCAGGGTGTTGGTATCGATGGCCGCACAGTTCATCAGACTATTTTACCGGCTCCGATCAGTCTCCATCTGGAGCCTACTCGCCTGCTGATGGCCACTCTCCAGTCCTTCTCTGCACATACTGGACGCTTGAGCTTTACCTCTACATCATTGTCCCTTGCAGATGTTACCACTCCAAGGGTCGTGGACGTTCCTATATTGAGCATCAGTGGCTCGTTCATCTTGATCTTTTCTACCTGCATCTCTTCTTCCGTACCGACTACTCTTTCCAGGAGCTCCAGTTCTATGGTGAATTCGGGCAACACTTCCGGAAGCTCATCAGGATGTCCCAGAACATTTCCAATAAGGGCATCGCTTTTGGTCAAGTAAGAGTCAAGCTTGGTAGCCACTCCCACCAGTCCTCCGGGTCCAGCTTCTTCCACACTCTTGCCAGAGGACATGATACCTGTAACTTCAGAATAGATAGGGTCCCACGTCTCCCTTTTTTCGTTCTTGATCCCGGGCCTCACTTCAATCTTATCTCCTATCTTTAGCTTTCCTCTGGCCAGACTTCCACCAATAACTCCACCAAAAAGACCGTCAGGACCTGTTCCCGGTTTATTTATATCAAAGCTTCGGGCTACATGCATTAGGGGCGGAGATTCCAGCTCCCTATCAGGAGTGGGTATAATCTCTTCTATGGCCTCGATGAGAACATCGATATTGACCTTCTGTTGAGCTGAAATGGGGATTACGGGTGCATCCTCGGCAACTGTCCCCTTGACGAATTCTTTTATTTCATTGTAATTCTCCATAATTCGGTCTCTGGATACAGTGTCAATTTTATTCTGAGCTATTACAATATTTTTAACTCCTACAATTTCCAGAGCCATGAGATGCTCTTTAGTTTGAGGTCGAGGGCAATGTTCATTTGCAGCGATTATAAGTATGGCCCCATCCATTAGGGCTCCACCAGAGATCATGGTGGCCATCAAAGTTTCATGACCCGGACTGTCGACAAAAGAGACACTTCTCAGTATTTTAGTTTTGGTTTTGTGATCTGGACATGTTTTTTCCACAGTATATGCTTTGGGAGGCTCGCATTTGGGACAATATCTAAATGTTGCGTCAGCATATCCAAGTCTTATAGATATTCCTCGTTTGAGTTCTTCGCTATGTCTATCGGTCCATATTCGGCTTAAAGCAGCGACGAGTGTGGTTTTACCATGATCAACATGACCGATCATTCCTATATTAATTTCCGGAAGAGGGACTTCATTATCTTTAGATGACATATTTAACTAAGCCCAGCCCTTATGTATTTAAAACTTTCATTACCCTCACTCCAAGAACCTTTATAACCTATTTGAATGAATAAAATGCCCAAAGCTTAAATAGTCTCCTTACAAACAGTTTACAATCAAATCTTCAGGTGATGATTATGGATGAGGTAAATAAGTTAGTCACTCTTTGTGGAAAAGACTGGGCCAAAGAAGGAATGGAATTTACTTATCTGGGGGGAGCTGCGGAATGCGAGGGTTGTAAAGTTAAGAGAACTTGTTTAAGATTAAGGGATGGTGCGAAATACAAGATCGTTGGTCTTAGAGATGGTGCAACCCAGGAGTGTCCGCTGCACGATGAGGGAGTGCTCGCCGTAGAAGTTGTTGAGCTGCCTATTCTATCATTAGTGGACTCTAAGATGGCTGTTCAGGGGGCCAGGGTCCACATTGAGAACAAGTGTAATGACTTCGAGTGTTTGATGTACAATCTGTGCAACCCCGTAGAGCTGTTGAACGGAGAATCCGTAGTCGTGGAGAGAGTTATTGGAGAAGCTCCTGAGAATTGCGCGAGAGGCTACACCATGAAAGTAGCCGAACTTAGAAGAGAAGACTGATCAATTATCAATATCCTTTTATTTATTTTATCTATATCTATTCTTCTGACTCCAGAGTTTTCATGGCATCGATTAACTCTAATGCGGTTTCCGTAAGCTTGACGGTCTTTTTACCTGAAAGATATTCCAGCTGAACCAGGCCCGCTTCTTCCAGCTTGTGTATCCTGACATAAGCAGTAGAGTATGGTATGCTGAGCATCCTCGCGAGCTCGGAGATACATAAACTATTGTTTTCATCGAGAAAAGAGACCATGTCGAGGTTTTTAGTGAATTGCCTTATCACATCCCTCATGATGTAATAAATTTTTTTAGAGGTTAAAAGTTTTGTGATTTGATAATATAATAAGGCATATATCCCACAAAATAGAGATAGCTTTAATAAATCTTTCAAAAATAATATGCTCGAATATATTATTTTGAGGAGCACAACAAAGTTTATATAAAGTTTCCCAAAACTTGTGGAATACAACAAACAGGAGGAGTTTGAATTGGTAGAAATAACAGAAGTTAGAATATACAAATCTAAAACCCAGGGCTCTGTAAAAGCATATGCTACAATGTCCCTTGACGGTGAATTTGTGGTCAAAGGAATTAAAGTTTTAGAAGGTGAAAACGGCCTCTGGGTTGGTATGCCAAGTAGAAAAGTAAAAGACGGGTCATTCCAAGATTTGTTCCATCCCGCAAGTAAAGAAGCAAGAGAAAAAATGATTAATGCTGTTTTAGAAGCTTACAACAACGAAGGAAACTAAGTTTTAGTTTTAGTTTTAGTTTTAGTTTTAGTTTTAGTTTTAGTTTTAGTTTTAGTTTTA
>CAZQTT010000089.1:0-9041 GCA_964596255.1 uncultured archaeon | reverse complement strand
TATAAGAACTCATACTAAATAAAACTTACCAACTTAATTCATGGCAAACCCTAAGGCCAGTTGATTATCAGATACGGTGGTAATTCCATACCACATACTGGACCCACAAACACATCCCACCCGGTCTCTCTTTCCACCTCATCTTTGAGGCTGGCTGCAAAACCGGGTATCACCATAACCCTGTGCTCTACTACTTTCTCTATTTGTGAAGAATAAATAGTTTTCTTGACCTCTTCACCACTGAATATATTCAGCACTACAGACATATCCACCGTGTGGCCACCCGTATCTACGGATATAAGGTGGCAGTCTATGCCTGATGTATCCAGGACAGCTCCCAGGACCATGTGGGTGTATATGCTGTTCCCCGTGACAAGGACGGGAGAACTCTCATCCGGGTCTCCAATGGAGATAGCCCCAGTGTCCGCTGAAACCGGTGTTTCAGGGACGGGAACCTCGGGAAGTATGTTTTCAGCTTCATCCAGAAGGCGGAAAAGATCTGCATACTGGCTGGTATCCATAAGGCTCTCATATTTTTGAATATCAGCTCTGTCCAAGTAAAGGTCTGCACCCATATAACATACTTAAAGTGTGCTCCATTAAACTCTTCTGTTTTTGTATATGAGATTATAACTAAAAAGGATCGAATTGATTGAATTAAGTTCTGATTATCACAAGAGTTTTAATACCGACTTTTAAAACTGGTGTATATGATCCTCAAAGGTAAAGCATGGAAATTCGGTGACAATATCTCCACCGACCACATAACCCCAGGAAGATATTACCACCTGCGGAGCAACATGCCAGAGCTTGCCAAACATGTAATGGAAGATGCTAACCCTGAATTTCCTCAAAAGATGGATGAGGGTGATTTTGTAGTAGGTGGGGAGAACTTCGGGATGGGCAGCAGCAGAGAGCATGCCCCATTGGCGCTTAAAATAGCTGGCGTGTCGGCTGTACTGGCCAAATCTTTTGCTCGAATATTCTACAGGAACGCCATCAACGTGGGACTACCTCTGCTCACCGTGGATACGGACAAAATAGACGAGGGTGATGAGCTGGAAGTTGATCTCACTGCCGGAACCATAAGAAATTATACCACTACTACTACCATCAAAGCACATCCCATGCCAAAGGCAATGGTAAGAGTTTTAGAAGAAGGGGGGATCGTTAACCTCATAAAGAAAGAAGGAGATATAACCGTTTAATCCATTTTCTATATTCTTATTCTTTTTAATTCCTCATCATGTGAAAAAAGTAAATGGTATTAAACATTCCGTTATAACAATTATCATGCACCAAGAAGTCAAACAGCCTGAAATTAATTCCCAAAAAACGAATGCCAAATGCAATAATTGCGGAAATGGCGTCTATTTCTGGAGAGATTCCGGTAGATTGAAGTGTCAGATCTGCGGAGACTTCGTAGATTACTTGATTTAGTTGATTTAGCGAAACTCAGAATCTGCATACTCCAATTTATCTCTAACTTTCTTTTGAGAGTTCTGGATCTTCTCCTCCATTTCGGGTCTCCCAACCGCAAGGATTTTTACTGCCAGTAAGGCAGCATTCTCAGGTTCCAACACAACTGCAGAGGCGACACCAGACGGCATTCTCAAGCTGGACAATACATCCATCCCTCCAAACTTACTGCTGTATGGAGGGCATGCAATAACAGGTGAAGTAGTATTTGCATCTACAAACCCGCTTAAGGCGTTGCTTCTTCCTGCCACCGTAATATAGATCACATTATCATACTCTCCAAGGATCTGAAGTACCTTCTGTGGTGTTTTATGAGCCGAAGCAACCCTGAACGTATATTCTACATTAAAATCTTTTAGAGTGTCGCCTATCTTCTGTGCAAAATCATAATCCGACTTTGAACCCATTAATATGACAACATCCATAACTTTACCACCTTCAAGAATTATAAAATACTTTGGAGGGAAAAGGACAGGAAACCATAAGGGGCAATCATCGAGAGGGGCAATCATAAATAGTAGTGTTATAGGTTAAACCCCTACTCTTAGAGCAAGTAGTTTTATAGGGCTGTTCAACCTTCTGAAGTTCCCTGATCCATCTCCTGATTTTTCTCTATGTCTTAATATATTCCCTTGTGTCCAAGTAATTATCAGTCTACAGGCGATGGTCTTTAAGGGTAGAACTTAAGTAATATCCTAATGTTCAATTCTATGTGAGGTTGGATGGTCTGGTAGTGGTAACTCTAATGCTGCTTCCCCTGATCATATTGGAGGGATTTGCCGCTTACATCTTCTGGGTAGTGGTGACCGGTTTCTATATTGTGTACATAGCCTATAAGACCAGAAAGTGGGTGGATCCGGAATGACGGAAGTGAATATTCCTTTCCTCTTGATACTTGTCTTTTACATAATAGGTGCAACAATTATAGCTGTTTACGCCAGAAGAGGTACAGTAGATCAGGAAGACTACTTTATTGGGGGACGAAAGATCGGGGGGATCGTTTCCGCCTTGACCTACGCTGTAACCACTTATTCGGCATTCATGATCGTGGGGCTGGTAGGATTTGCCTACTCAACAGGAATCGGTGCCGCTGGTTTTGAGCTGCTTTACCTCATAGCCACTCTATTCCTTCTTTCATATTATGGGCCCAAAATGTGGAAAAAGGGTAAGGAAAAGGGACTCATTACTCCTTCAGAAATCTACACAGAAAGGTACGGTCCTTTAGTTACCAGGGTCAGCGTTGCGGTGGCTCTAATTGCTCTAATCCCCTATATTTCGGCCCAGGTCATAGGTATTTCCCTCATTCTGGAGAAGAACATCCACATGGGTTTTGAGATGGGAGTCGTTTTCATAACATTCTTGATAGCTATCTGGGCAGTTCTGGGTGGTTTGAGGGGTGTAGCGTGGACTGATGCCGTCCAGGGTGTGGTAATGCTAATATCCGCTGTTCTGGTAGTAGTATGGCTCTACCTGTGGGGATTCGGTTCCAGCGGAATAGTAGAAAGTCTCCAGGGTACAGAAGTTCTTGATTTTCCCAACAACTTCTGGACACCTCTACAGTTCTTTGCACTGGCTTTACCGTGGTCTTTTTTCTCTCTTACCAATCCTCAGGTGTTCCAGCGGATGTTCATTCCCCGGGATGTTCTTTCACTCAGAAAAATGATCCTGTTGTTCGCTATATTCGGATTGTTCTACACTGTCCTTACCACTTTCATGGGCCTGGAGCTGAGAGCTTTGACAGAGATCGGCAACTTTCCCGTTATAGAGTACAGAGATGATGTTACCCCTACTGCACTCCAATATATCCCTCAATGGCTTTCCCTGCTCATCTCCCTGAGCATTATCGCAGCAGCAGTTACCACCTCTAACTCCATCATACTTACTCTCTCCTCCATGGCCTCCCGGGACATTGCCCGTAAAAGGTCTGTTTTCGCTGGAGAGGCTACCATAGCCATCTTGGCCATTGCAGTTGCTCTATTCGCTCTTCAGAAGCCGGATTACATAGTCGAACTCTCTGTCCTTTCTTCAACCATTCTCCTGTGCCAGTTGCCTCTGATCCTGGGAGTTTTCCACGGCAAAGATAAAAAAAGAAAAAGAATTACAGGTATCTCGACCCTGCTGACAGGATTCAGTATAGCAGTAGCATCAGTATTCAATTTGACGCTACCCTACCTCCCGGTATCCATATGGGTCTTTATAGTCTCCTTTGCAGTATATATACTGGTCTCCCGGTTGGAGGGCGAAAGAACTGGATTGGTTCGATTAAGTGATTAATCACCTTCTACAGCTCTTACCTTGGATTCCATAGTCAATTCCTTATCCTTCCTGTCGTCAATCTTAATAGTAGTTATAACCCTGTTTACGTCCGAGTTGAAAACAGATTGGTGCATTTGTTTACATGCTTCCAGAACCTCTCTTAGATCTCCTTCGATTACTGTCCCCATTGGGGTTACCCTGTATTTCAAACCTTTTTCTTTCAGTATCTCTACGGCCTGCCTAATGTAGCCGCTTATACTGGTGCTTCCAGTTCCTAGGGGAACGATGCTCAACTCCACAACAGCCATAAATCAACTTCGTCACTAAAAACTTATAATTTTCTCCTCCCGGAAAACCTGTGAGCCAAGAACAAATCATGATCATAGAGGTTCTATAATAATTGTGACTTTTCAATTGGTTTTATAAATTAGTAAAACAACCTAACTCAGAGGAAACTGATATCCACTCACCACAAATTTTTATTTTTTTAATTAATTTTCTTGATGTTGTCTGCTAGATCAAAAGAACGACCATGGCGAACATGAAAATGGCAAATATGGCGCCGGCGAAGAAAACACTTCCGATTCCCCAAAAGCCCAGGATCAAACCCATTAAAACCGGACCGATAGTCTGACCGAACTTTAAAACCGTCCAGTTAATTGACAGGAAACCTGCCCGGTATTCCATAGGGGCAGAATTTGCCAGGAGAGTTATAAAACTGGGGATGTTGATCCCCTGTGCAACTCCGTACATTATGGCTGGGAGCAAAAGTATCCACACGCTGGGAGATAAAGGTATGGTTATCAGGGCGATGGTATAAATAATGTATGCTGCTTTTAGAAGAGTTTTTTCTGTGAACTTCTCCACCAGGTTTCCTACCTGAGTTGCGGTAAGTGCAGCTGTGAGGAACATAACGGTCATTACCAGACCGATGACAAAAGAAGAGGCCTGATAGTAGTTCTTCATGAGAAAGGGGAAGTAGGTTTGAGCTACTCCAAAATGAATAATGAAGGTAATTATGCTGGCCATAAATAACCCGACTACTCTGCGGTTTCTTACGATCATCAAGGCATTTTTTACGTATTCTCTGAAAAGGCGGTCCTGTTTGAAGGCGGGTATATCCAGCCAGAACAGGGATAGAACTGCCAGAGGAAGAGCAGTAATAGGAAGGAAGAAGGGAAAATACCATCCCAGCAAGGCTAGGGAGCCCCCAATAAAAGGGAATATTGCCTCTCCCAGGCTGAGGGCACTTTCATTATAACCGATAGCTGCAGCTCTATCTCTCCCGGAGTAGAGATCCCCGATGATAGTGACAATAAGCGTGCCCAGTGAAGCGGCACCCGCTCCCTGGAGAAATCGTAAGGCTAACATAAGATTGAAGTCGCGGACAAAACCACAAGCGGTTCCTGCGAGAGCAAAAAGCAGTAAAGAAGGAATCAGAACCTGCTTTCTTCCCACTCTGTCGGCCAGAAAACCGAGTACAGGAATTAAGAATATTCCCGGTAGTGTAAATACAGTAATAAGCAATGCTGTTTCCTGTTCAGTTATGCTTAAACCTCTGGCTACATCAGGTAATGCTGGAGATATGCTGGAGACCCCCAGAACCACCATCAGGGCAATACCAAAGATAATGTGGAGGTTTTTATCCTTATACAGGGGTTTGTCCCTTCTTTCGGTTCCTGTATTCATCCAGAATCAAATAATCGCCGGGAGAATATAAACTGTTTACCCTCTTCTTCAGCATTATATAAGTTATCCTGAACAATAAACCCAAGAACGTTAATTTGAAGTGCTAGGGTGGAAAATTGATAAAGACAGATGGTGTTGGAGGATGTTAAACTATCTACTACCCATCACCACCCTAGCATTTTAGTGTTATTAATCCAATCCTTATAAATTTTTTTATCTAATAATAATCATTAAACTATAACCAACTGGAAGAGTTTTCCAGGATAAACACCCAAAAAATAAGAGTTTAACTATTTTTGATTCCGCTTTAGGTCTTCACTGACTCCTCTAAGTTTCAAGAAAAAAATAAATAAGTATTAGATAGTTTTCTGGTGCTCAAAGACCTCCAGAAGTTCCTGAACCTTTGGATTTTCCAAGATATTTTCAGAAGAAGTCTCTTTAAAAATATCGGAAATTCCCTTACAAAGAGTCAATATAGCCTTTCTATGGTCGGCTTTGCTCCTATGGATGTGTACCGGTTGGACACCCATGTCCTCATAGGAGCTGAAATGTCCGTTGCCAAAACCTGCCTCCTCAAAAACCCGTTTCACATGAAACAACGTCAGGTGCAAAAGCACAAGTTCTTCTTTATGCATGCATATATCACCTACCACCCGCTTGCTATTGGTTAACTAAAAGCTTAAAAAATTTTTGTCTCTTCAGAGGAAAAGGTTTAAGTATGATGATAATCATTATAACAAATGGGTTTAGGGAGGTAAATCACCTGTCAAGTTGATTAGCCCCCGAAATAGAGTCTCCTCTATGCCCCAGGGAATTGGAATTATTAGGCATTTTCTCCCTCCGGTTCCCCCTCCACAAGCCTCCCTAAACCCATACAGTCCTCCAGCTATATGCACGCTATTTAGAGTTAATAAGAGTGGAAAAAAACCTGCTTTATGTTAGTGGGCTATACTCTATCCACAATAAAAAATATTTTTATAGATTCGAGGGGTAAATGATTGTAATGGACAATGATATACAATCCAATGAGGTAAAAATACCAGCAGAAGGAGCGAAATGGATTGCTCAGTGGCAACAATGGCTTCAGTCCAGGACTGGAAAAGACATATCCCAGGGAATGGCTGTGGCTGTAGCCTGTTACTGGTTGAAGAATATAGTTGACGATATGGTAAAGAAGCTCCGAAAAGAGGGTTACCAACACAGAGCAGACCTATACGAGAACATTGCAAAATGTATTTGTAATAACACAGATAATCTGGAAGATTTGTTTAAGGGCGAATCTGAAGCTAACCAAGAACTCTTTAATGAGATGGCTCACTAATTATTCCCCAATCTCCAAATCCGCAACTATATAAATAACAATATGAAATAATTGTGATTAAATGGTTTTTGGCAATCAGGATAACGGAGTTAACAGAAAAAAGTTGTTGCCGGCGTTAGGTCTTTTGATACTTATTGTGGGAGTTTTTTCCCCTACACTAATTATAACAGACAAAGAATATACTATTTATGACCTGAACTCCTATGTTGAGGGTACATCTACTGATTCAGGAAAGGGTGATTTAGTGAACTTATTGAACAGCCTTATATCCTTGATAACCGTAGCTATACTGCTCTCCATACCTTTCGCTCTGCTCAGCTTAAAGTACCAAAGCACTGCCCTAATCACCTCCATACTGGTATTTCTGGCGGGATTGTTTGAGATAATATTTTTTATAGTGTTTACTCAACTAACTGAATATATGGGTCAAAGTAGACTTTTTTTAAGCTACTCTCCTTTCATTTTCTTCATCAGCGCGGCAATTTTCTTATTGCATAACTACAGAACCAAAATGAACACCGAAACAGAGATAGTAGATTAGTTTGTTGGGTAAAACTGAGACTTAAAATCAAATCAAAAAGAAAAGTCTAAATTTAACTTCCAATACAATTTGTCACATGCCAGAAGGAGTTAAATGCCCACAGTGCGGCTCGGATAATTTGGAGCAGCGTGATGTTGTAGCCGAAAGAGGAGGAGAGACAGAATCTATAAAAATAAATTACTACTGCAAAGCTTGCGGTGAGGTTTTTATGAAGTGAAAAATAGCAGGCAGTAGTTATTTCTTTCTCTCTGTCCAACCAGAGTTCAATTTCACTGATCAATTGAGAGTTTGAGGAACAGGAAGTTAAAACAAACTATCATAACTTTCCACCCAATATTAAATTAAGTAAAGGCTATGAACGCCATTAGAACCCTGTTGAGCTATAGGGAAAATCGTCAAAAGGTAACGAAACAGAGGAGATTGAGATAAATGGCTGAAGGTTCGGAAATCGTGAAACTAATAGAAAATCTGAAACATGAAGATAATTGGACCAGAAAGGATTCTGCAGTTTCTCTGGGAGAATCTGGAGATGAGAGAGCGGTGGAGCCTTTAATCGAGACTTTGAAGGATGAAGATAAGGACGTGAGGTATGAAGCCACCTTCGCTTTAGGCAGTATAGGCGACAGGAGGGCGGTGGAGCCTTTAATCGAGACTTTGAAGGATAGAAATATCAGCGTAAGAAAAGGGGCGGCTATTGCTCTGGGTAAGATCGGAGATGAGAGAGCGGTGGAGCCTTTAATCGAGACTTTGAGAGATAAAGTCGGTTTCGTCGGTAAAGGGGCAGCTATTGCTCTGGGTAAAATCGGAAAACCTGCTGTTGAGCCTTTAATCCAACTCTTTGAGAAGGAGAACACAGAAACGAGGAAAATGGCTGCCATTGCTCTGGGAGAGATCGGTGACAATAGAGCAATCGATGTCCTTCAGCAATTGCTGGATGATGAAGATGCTGATGCTCAAAAAGTAGGTAAAAGGGCTATAAAGAAGATCAATAAAGCTGAAAAGGTTAAATGAGGTTCCAGATTTTAAGCAACAGTAGAGTAAATAGAGTTACCCCTGCAGTATTAGAGTAAATCTGGGACTGAACTGGTGGACGGTCAACCTTAGAAGATGTATACTCACCAAGCTGTTTTAGGGATTTATATAATATATAGTTTGTACAGCAAAAAATATTACACTAGTTTTATTCTAAAGCGGAAGCAAGCTAAATGGTTGTCGGAATACACAACCAGTAAATCTCCATCTCCATTCTCCTTAACCGCTTGCTTGAACCCATCAATTATCTTGTTAACATAATATTCCTTTCGCCCTTCTGCATCTTTTGGTCTATCACTATCAAATATTGGAGTGTCTGCCTGTATATTCAATGAGCTTTTGATTAAACTATTTTAGGTTAAATGAAGAAGTATGCTGTTGAGTATTAGAAGAATTATGTGGTCATATATGAAACAATAAACTGTTTATAGTTGCATTAAACAATAGTTTAATGCTGAAATTAATAGTATCTGAAAGTCATCACCGAGGGGGATTATCATATGAGAAAGTCTCTAAAGAAATCAATCTTGATTACCTTGCTCTCATTAATAGGAGTGATCTTCATATTTTTATTATTATTTCCTGGATTCTGGTTGATTTCAAATTATTTTAACGGACTACCTGTAGAGTTAGCTGTATTTTTTGCCATAGGGTTTCAAGGAATGAATCTAAGGGTTTGCCAGAAAATAACCTATCATTTTAGCTGATATTTCTGGATGCAAT
>CAZQTT010000088.1:0-9068 GCA_964596255.1 uncultured archaeon | reverse complement strand
TTCAGATGATATACTCTTGATAAACCCATACTTCTTTGTAGCATTCAGTACTTCTCTAGAGAAATCGGTGGCAGATTTCATTAATAATACTAATATAGCCACTCATCGGCTATCTTTTCCAGGTGTTCTCGCCTCGAGACTGCCGCTTCCCATTCCCAGTAATCTTTTTCGATCTCGTAAGAGTACTTATCCCCCGGTAAATCGTTATTATCCCACTTCTTTTTAAAATCCTCAAACTTCATTTTGTACTTCTTTTCGAAAGCATTTATTTCTTGGTCACACTTCTCTATCCTGTGATCTATCACATCCTTCATGGCACTCAGTAGAGCTGAATCGAGGTCACTGGTAGATGTGAGTTCAAGCAGGATATTCCCTATTTTTCTGGGCAGTACAACTTCTGTCATTTCAGACACCTTTAAATCTACTATATCAGCATATATAAAGTTTAACCCTCATCTCTCCTCATGAGATGTATAACCTTGAACTCAATTTGTTTTTACGTAGTTCAACCTCAATCCTCTTTCCACATCCTCTTCCAAACCAGTAAAACTTCTCAGTTCTCTGTTCTTAGCGACTAGACTGGATGCCTCACCCTTCCCTAGTTTCCTTCTGAGGCTCTCATAAAGCTCAACCTCACTTTCATTAAGATTCAGAACTTTGAAAGAGGGTTCGAGCTCAACTTCAGGTAGAACTCCTCTTTTAACTCCAAACTTGAATTCTTCGAGGACATCGGAAGTTACAAAAATTTCCTGGAAAACCAGCTTCAGAGAGCTGGACCATCAGAATGGGGTATTTCGCTTCGCTCAATACCGCTTTAACGTATTCTATAGTGTAAATCTGCGTATTATAATGTTGCCCAATTCAGTTGGTTTTGAGACCAATAATTTATTCAAAATGCCAAATTGAAGGAGGTCCAGCCTATTAACTTTAACAAAATTGGAGATTACTGTATTATCAACTAAAACTTAGCTGCCTCCGCCTCAGCCAGGACATCTTCTTTACCCAGCTTTCTTATTGGCACACCTTTTCTCTTCAGATCCTCAGCAAGCTCGTCCCTGGTAACTTCAAGGAGTTCAGCAGCTTTTGACAGGCTTATCACACCATCTACATAGGCTGAAATAACGATCTCCTCAAAAAACTCCTTATCTTTTTTCAAATGATTAATAAATTCTTCAAGCCTCTTGGGGTTAACATTAAATACTTTTTCAAGCCCTCTGGTCACCCATAATTCATTCATAAAATACCTCTTAATTTCTTCTTCTTAGTTGTTTTGTCAACATAAGACTGCCTCCACTAACCTGTTTAGCTACACCCCACCCCCAACCCATGCAGGTAAACCCCTTTGTGCTCCACTGTTAACACCACTTCAACTGCCAGTGCACCTCACTTCAGCTCATCTACTTCCAGCAGCTTACTCTTTTATCTCTTCAATCTTTTTTGCGTTTTGGAGTTCGAAACTCACGTTGGTGAGGTCCTGTAACGTGAATCGAGAAGAGGCGTTGAGGATTTCTATAGCGAGTAGGTTTCCTTCTTCATCATAGTCCAGAATGATGCCTTCCTGGACCTCATCGCTCTCAACGTACTCTCCATCTCTAAGTTTGATATAGATGGCATCAGCCTCTTCATCATAACTAACTTTCATCTGATCTCCTCCAGTAATTCTCTATCTTGGATGTTAAATATATTGTGATGACCCTAATACTGCTCTCTTCTTCAACAAAGAAAACCCTTAGAAGATATTCTTTACCTGCTCTCTCAACAATACTTTGGGCGATACTTACATTTTCTTGCTCAATCACTTGTTCTGGACTTTTTAACAAGTTCTCCACCAGTTCTGAACTTATATTACGTTCTCTCAGCACCTCTAAAGCATGTTTCGTATAACATATCCTCAAATGTTGGCCTCCTAATAAAAGCCTTCATATCAAAAAACTATTTATGTTTTCCCAAATTATTTAAGTAACCTCAGACAATTTTCATTACTTATCTAGATTAGATAGACAAAGTCAATAACGTCAAAAACACCTCTCAAGCCAGTCAAAACCCTCTACCCAAAATACAAGCCCTCCCTAATACCCTCCCAAGCGAGCCCCGCTCCCCAACACTGCAAAACCATCACGCTCCACTGTTAACACCACTTCAACTGCCAGTGCACCTCACTTTTGGCCAACCTCCTCCCTGCCAAATACTCTTTCCTCAGCTTGAGCGAGTAAACAAAATCTTTATTACTGTCCAAGAAATGAGTCGGGTTGGAGTTCAGCCCGAATCACAGGGTTTCACTATAAAAGGAGGCAGTAAGTAATTATGCTGTGACTTCTGCTTTCTCATCTATACTGCTTATAACTTCATGTATAGAATCAATATCCCCTTCAAAGTATACTTCCCCGCATTGAGCAACCCATGCAGGAACTTCGTCTCAGATTTTAGCTTTCTCAAAAATTTTTACGGTAATTTCATCAATGAGTTTCGTTTTTATTAGTTTTGAGGCGTTGATTATTTCTATTCCAACAATCTCTTTATCTTCCCCGTAATCAATCAAGACGCCTTCAACGGTCTCAACTGTATCAGCTACTTTCTTCTCAGAGAATTCTATATACAGCACGTCATACTCTGGATCGTAGGAGATTCTCATAAGCTCACCTCAAGTATTTATCAACCTTCGAAGTTATGTAAACCGTTACTACTACAATTTTTTCTTCTTGTTCTTCATATATAACTCTTAGCAACCTTTCATCAACAAGCTTTTGAGCCACTTTGCGGTTTCCATATCCATATACTACATTATCTGGATTTTTTATGACTTTTATTATTACTTCTTTTTTTATATCTCTTTTCCTCATTCTCTCCAACGCATGTTCGATAAAGATAATTTTCATTGTCTCTACCATTGATTTTTAGCTCTACCTGAGACTATAATTATTTCTAATTCAATCCCTCCTCAAAACAACACAAAGTGAGCTATGACAGTGGTTAAAACCCCATGTTCTTCTTCAACTTTCATTTTTTTCTTTGTATCTCTTAATGATGATATTTGTATCAATTCAATTATCATCCAATCGCTTCATCGCTTTATTTCTGAGGTTCTCTACAATTTCTTCTTCGTTCTCTAAAGTAACTTCTTCTTCCCCAACACTCAGATCCAGGAGTGTAGGGGAGATATCTCCTTTCTCTATTTCATTATAAGCCAACTTCTTTATAAGGTCTTTCTGAAGTGACTCCTTAAGTTTGGGGTCATTTTTTAACATCTCTTCAATCTCATCAGGAACGTCAATATAAATCGTTTTAACCATATTTATTACCTCGTCTAAATCTATTTAAATTTTCTTGAAATAAAGAAACAATCTATGCTACGACAACAGTAATACGCAAACCTCTCCAGCGAATACTCTCTGCTTGAGCGAGTAAACAAAAGCTGTTTTCATCTATGCTTCCTCAATCCCCAGCAGATCACCGTGAAAAGTATCATTGAAGCCACCCCGTACCCACTTAATAGAGAATAAGCCCCTCCCATGTGAGGTACATCATAAATCAGTTTGGCAGGTGCGTCCGCCAAAGAGAAGGTGGGGCTGTGAAAGACCACTTTTAACGGGAAAGTGAGGCCCACACCCGTACTGACAAATGGATAGAGTAGTGGTACGGTATTCCCTTCCAGCACATCGAGGAACAGGTGGGAGAACAAGAACAGGCCTGCAATCCCTGAATAGAGGTTTGATCCTCTAAAAATCCTCTCGCTCGCCAGCAACACAACCGCAATTGCTCCCACACCGATTAGAGAGTGCAGGTAAGGTATACCTGCAAACTTATCGAGGTCGGGGGCTACGGCAAATAATCCTAACAGCAGGTAGTAGTGTGAGGGGAACGCCTCTCTCTTCAGTATGTAGGCGGCGGTGAGGGGGAGGAATATGTGTGTTAGGAGGTCCATGGTTATCACTAGTTAGCGTAAAGGTTAAATACCATCGAATAGATTACTATCATTATGAGTATAGGTAAGCAGGTTTACCTCAAGGTGGTGAGGCTGTTCAACCTCATAGGCCTCATATAGATTAAGCCTCTACAAACCTTTTCTCACTTGCTTTGCTCTCAAACTCAGCCTCAGTTATAAGGCTCTCTTCTTGGGCTTCACCTTCAGCTTCTTCACTCATCAGGCTCAGGAAGAAGGAGAAGAATATTGTCTGCATCCCTATGACCATCGAAGTGAATGCCAGTATGTCGTGCTGGAGCATGGGCAGTATACCACCGCTAGCCCATCTAAAGAGAGAGATCAGTGCGTAACCTGCGCTGACCGCAAAAATCAGGGCGCCAGCTGTAACTCCTCTCTCCAGCGATATCTTGTTGCCTATCCACTCTGAAATCCCGTCTTTATCGATTATTCCTTTTGAATACCCGTAGGTGGTGGAGAACAGCCCCAGAAATATTATCTGATAACCCACGATAGCCAGCAGGGACGCAGCTATCATGGAGTGCAGTTTCATTCCCAGTAGATCAGTTGACAGCACCAAAACGGAGAATATTCCTGCCAGGAACATGGCGAACCCTGGAATGTAGTAAAGGTATTTGGGTGCCCTGAGGATCATGAACTTGACGTGCCTCCACCCATCACTAAAGGAATTGAGTTTGGCTTCCCCAATCCGGGGATGATAGACTATAGGGACTTCCTCAATCCTGGCGTTTTTCCGGGAGGCTTCGATTATCATTTCTGAGGCGAACTCCATGCCGGTGCTGCTCAACCTCAGCTTGTCCAAAAGCTCTTTTTTGAATGCCCTGAAGCCCGAGTGCGCATCACTAACGCCAGCCTTGAAAAACAAGTTCAACACCCTGGTAAGCAGCGGGTTTCCTATGTATTTGTGGAGCCACGGCATGGCCCCCTCTCTAATCTCTCCATTCAACCTGCTCCCCAATACCATATCAGCCCCGTTCTCCAGAGGCTCAAGTAGCTTGGGCATCTCCAAGAAGTCGTAGGTGTTGTCCGCATCCCCCATTACGATATGATTGCCTCTGGCAAAGCTGAATCCGTAGAGGTAGGCATATCCGTACCCCTTCTTATCGGGGAACACTACTTTGGCTCCCATATTTCTGGCGATCTCTGGGGTGCGGTCAGTGGAGCTATCCGAAACTATAACCTCCCCGTTTATGCCGTATTCTTCAAATACTCTGTTTACTTTTTCAATACAACTTCCGATACATCCCTCTTCATTGAGGGTAGGAATTACTACCGATACTTCTACCATACACATCCCCCCAACCGATGTTGGTCGTCAAATAGATACAGCCAGAAGTCTGGCTGAATCAGATGAGACATTCTATTCTCTCCTCCGTTAACTTAAAATACTTTTTGGCTATTTGGTTAGAGCGGCTTTTACCGACTTCAGAGGTTGCTGAGTAATTATCATCCAGCTCAAGACCCTCAGAACCCTTTACAAGCCTTTTTTGGGCTTTTGAAATCCTGTAATTATTTTTGTTCATGTGAATCTTTAATTCGTCCAAAATGTTAACAAAACCCCTTAATCTTCTTATTTTACCCGGAGAACCTTTATTTAACTTATCACGCTCCTCAAGGTGCGGGTAGAGTTTAAACAAATTATTGGCTGATGATAACCATTCTTGTTCACTGGAATTTTCATGTAAGTATGAATCCATGTTGACTACCTAATCAAGAGTCAAATAAAAAACATTTTGATATGTATTAAATAGTTATGATTGTAATCTGTTAATAAGTGGTGAATTTAAACTACACATATACAAAATACTCTTCATAACACGCATCTGGCATGAGCTGACCCAGTCAGCCTATTTCATCGCATTCAGCTCAGTTCAGCTGACCGGTTAAACAAATCTCTCCACTGTATCTTCTGATACCAGCAAATACTTCCTTATGATCCGGATGAAACCCTCTTTCTGAGTAGTGAATGGAGTGCTGTACTCGTCATCCAGCCCCTCTGAAGCAAACTCCCTTAACACTAACCTCATCTGAGCGTCAGAGACCCTGTAATTCTTCTTGTCCATGTGTTCCTTTAGGCTGTGGATGGCGTTCACGAAGTACCCCAACTTCTTTCCTCTGTCCGAAGAAATGTTCTTGACCGTCCCGCATTTCTGGCAGTGGGGATGAGGTTTAAGCAGTCCGCTGGTTGAAGGCAACCAGTCCTTGTGTTGTGAAGTGCTGTGAGAGCAATCCGAACCCATGCTTGCAGATTATCCTTACTGTAATAAAAAAAAATTTGTTTTGTCTTTGCTCATTATCATTAGATTAGAGCACAAATGTTATATATTGTTTTATTATAAAAATAAACTTAATTGGAGGAAAATACATGAACCGCTTACAAAATCTTGTTTCCCGGGAAAAAAGTGTTTTCAAACCATAGACTATAGACTATAGAGTAACACTTAAGTATGTGAACTCACACTCATATGTATGCCCAACATAACTTTATCCATACCTAACGATGTTTATCAGAAAATGAAGAAGCACAAGGAGATCAAGTGGAGTGAGGTTGCTAGAAAAGCTATAATAGAGTATGTGGAGCATCTTGAGAGAGGTGCTCAGAGAACAACCAGGGAACTTCTTGATGAACTGGGAGAAGATTTCAGAAAAAGCCTGGAAGAACTCAGTGTGGAAGATGCTGTAGAGGGATATGAAGAAATGAGGGATGCTGAGTGGGAGAGAACCTCTACGACACCAACAAACTAATTGATGCTTATAAAAACAGCAAGAATTTAGAGGGATACACTACTATAATGAATCTGGTGGAATTCCCTAAAGCGCTGGAGTTTAACCTCGAAGTTATATACCCTTCCAAAGAGGATTACGACCTTGCTCTAACAATCTCTACCCAACTTTTAAAAAATGGTAAGCCAATACCTGCTGTAGATACTGTGATCGCTGCAACCTGCATAAACAACAAACTAAAACTTACAACAAAGGACAAAAACTTCCTGAATATAAAAGAAATTAGCGAAGACTTCCAGGTTGAAGTAGTTCCAGCATAACTTTTTCTAAAGCTATTTTCATTTCTTACTCTTAATCTACCAATAAAATTAAATTAATAAAAAAATTATTAAAGCAATCTATTTATTACATCCTTGACCATCTTAAAAACTTCCTCAATCTCGGGCTCAACACATTTTTGGTGCTCTTGGGGGTTCTCAAAAGGATGAATATGCCAACCTCCTAAGTTATCACAGCCAAATATTCTTTTTCCATTTTCGATTAGGGCGTAATCTGTTCTATTGTTTGCTGAGTTGTAATAAATGTCCATAAACAAACCCTCTTTAAAGGAAATCCTTATTTTAAGGAGGTTAAGTCTCTCATTCAGTATCTTCAGTTCTCCATCAGGAAAATATTGTTTTTTAGCGGCTTCAATCTTCTCTCTGAATTTCTCTCTTTCTTCAATCATCTATCAGTTAACTCTTCTCTTAAAAGCCTGAGCCATTCATCTTTCTCCATTTCTAGAGCTTCCCATTCTATAAAATCTGTTTCAACCTCATGAGAGTGCTTTCCCTCCACCGCCCCTTCATCCCAGAGTCTTTTGAACTCCTCGAATTCTACGCTGTATTTTGTTTCAAAATCGGCGATGAGGTCGTTACACTCTTTTATCTTTGCTTTTATGCTTTCCCTGATCATGTTGCCAAACTTCTCTTCATAATCTCTTCCAGAGAAAGCTTCCAGCATCTTTTTGGTTCTTTCATCTAAGGAGATAGTAGTCATTTTAATCAACCAATATTATTGTTCAATTACTTAATGGTGTTTATCACCAATAATATTTTCCCATTTCATCCACTTCATTAACCCAATTAGCGAACCCCACTCACCAACACCATGCAGGTAAACCCCTTCGTACTCAATATCCCTCTTACCATCCCACCACTTCAACTGCCAGTGCACTTCACTTTGAGCCAACCTCCTCCTTAACTCAAATACTCTTTCCTCAGCTTGAGCGAGTAAACAAAAGCTATCTTCATTATACCAGGCTCTCAACTGCTCCGGTCAGCCTGCCATCACTGCATCAGTTCAGCTGACCAGCTTAATTATATATTATTCTATTAACTACACCTTCGATGTTAACATAAAAAACATTTTGATATATATTTCCTTATTATCATCAGACAGGGTAACGACTGAGAACGTAATCAGGGCCCTCTTCAATAAGAAAATAATGCTGACGTCATATAGTAGAAATTAACCACAATTCAAACACTCTTGGTTATCTCGAGGAAATCTACTCTATCAAAATCGCTGTCAAAGGTAGCAATTTTCTTTATTCTGTAGTGTTGGCATGTTGCCGCTATTAGCGCATCATTAGATAGCAATTTGTATTTTCCGATTATGTCCTTGGAAACGTCAAAAATGGCTTCTTCTAAAGTCAAAATTAGAAGTTTATCCTTTAAATAGTTCAGGACATGCAATCTGTCTTTTATAACTCTTTCTCCAGTTCCTTTCTCAAATTCGCTTTTAACTTTATAGAAATTGGCTTTCTCCAGTTCAAGGTCTTCCAGGACACTGCCAACAACAATCTTGAATTCAGCTTCTTCCAGAACATTTATAGATGTGCACAAAACGTATGTGGACAATTTTTCCAGTAAATCTACTCTGTCCTCGAATATTACCTTCAGCAAAATAGTGGTATCAATGAAGCATTTTTCCTTCATAGTATATTTCATCAAGGGTTTCTAAGTCGATCCTGGTTTTCGGTAATGCTTTAATTCTTTTGTCCAGTTCTTTTATAAAATCCGGGGTCAAAATTCCTCTCTCTTCCTCAATTTTCATTTTAACTCTGCTTCCCTGGGGCAGATCAATTTTTTCAAGAGGTTTAAATACTCCATTCTCGTAGATAACCTCTATAACCCTTGTCATAGTCCAAAATTCGTTTCAGATTTTAAATTTCTTTCGATTGCATTCACTTCTATTCAACTCTTCAAGAAAATTAAGTGCTTTCTCATCATTTCGAAAGTTAGTTAGCTTCGCTAACAATCACCTCAGCGGAGCTGAGTGTGAGGTCTATGAGGAAAGTTGTGTCAACTCCATTGGTCATCGGTTAAGCCCTCCACTCATCCATCAATCGTTTCCGGTTGAC
>CAZQTT010000087.1:0-9230 GCA_964596255.1 uncultured archaeon | reverse complement strand
TGCCTAAAGTAGGGGTGAATGCATAGCATAATGAACCACCTGCAAGCTCACGACTGAAGTCGTGAGAAGCTGACCCATTTTTTCTTACTGGCTTATCGACCAAATCAAGGCTCAAAGGTTATAGGCTGGGTCTCAAGAGATGTGGGCGTCCACTACCACATGGAGAACTCCTGGAGAGTAATGCTTCACCTTCCTGAGGTTCTCTATCTTAGCCTCTTTTCCTTCCTTCTCAGCAGCCCTTTTTACCCTCTCTACGGGTCTGTCCAGAACCGCCTCCGGTGTGGATTCATGGTAATGGATAAACCCTTTTTCTTTCAGAGCCCTAACGGCCATGGGCAAGAAGTCCTGGCTGTTGATGTGGCCCATAAAAACCCTGTCCGCTACTCCCTCAGGTGTAATGAACATGGAGTCACCCATAATAGGAACGATCTGATTGACTTTATTCAGCTGGATGTTCTCCAGCAGGTATGCGTAGGATTGAGGGTTCGCCTCTATGGAGTAGATCCTCTTGGGCATGCTATTTACTGCCGCTGGAATGGAGAAGTAACCGATACCGGCGAACATGTCCACCACTACCTCCCCCTCCTTCACCATTCGACCTGCTCTGATCCTCTCCGCCAAGTTGCCCGGACTGAACATCACCTGGGTCACGTCCAGCTTGAAATAGCATCCTCCTTCCCGGTGTATGGTCTCACTTCCTTCACCGCTGATGAGCTCCACCTCAGGTTTCCTTAACATGCCTTTTTTTCCTTTATCCTCCCACACCGACTTGCAGCGGGGATGGATGCTGAGAAGGATTTCTCCAACCTTTTTCTTATACTCTCTTAGCTCGGAAGGTATCTTTATCATTATAATATCCCCGATTATCTTGTATTTGTGGGGTATAAAGGAATGCAGGTCAGAGGGGATCTCTCTCTTGAGTATTTTGGCCAGATCATATTCTCTGGCGAACAGAGGATTTTCCTGCTCAACTATATCGTGGTCAAAATAGCTCTCGTATTCATCGTAGATGGGGATTTCCACAAAATCGTCTTTCTGGACGATAAGTCTCTTCTTATCCTTGGCTTTAATTTCCTCGGCGTATCTTCTCACTTTTTCGGCTTGCTCTCTGGGGACTTTGATTGCTTTCAAATTGACAGCTCCTGGGGAAAGGCGTAATACGCATCTCTGTATTCAAAAAGAAGAACATTGTCGCCAGCGTTGAATCCCCACCGGTTCTCCACCATCACCATCTCTTTGGTCACGGGATGAAGGATTTCGGCAACTGATTCATCTACGTTTAGTACAATGGCTTTGTAGAGCTCTTCATAGTCGAACACTACATTGGGGCTCTTCAAATTGATGGAGTCGCCGTCAACGGTTATGGCTTTCCACAGTTTCTTGTTGATGACCACAGCAAGGGTTTCGGTATCATTCACTTCCACCACCACATCGCCTTCTCTGAATGAGGGCAACCTCACCAAAAAAGTGAATCTGTAGAGTTCTTTGCCGTCAAATCTTCCAGATGTCTTCTTGCTCTCTTTTATTTTTCCTCCCAGCTCGTGGGCGATCTCTTTGGATATTTTTCTGCCGATCTCTCTGCTGCCCAGGAAGTAGTCTATACCCTCCTTTCTCTCCACCACTTTGGATACAAAGGATTTGGGGTTCTCCTCATCGGCCTCTATCTCTTTCTCCACTACTTTTGCTACTTCTTGTGCTTCTTCCGGAAGCAATTTTCTTCCTTCAGTTCTCACCTGGACTATGGACTCGAAATACCCCCCTGATTTCCTGCTGCACCTCTGGCATAACTCCTTATTGAAATCCAGAGTTATTTCTTTGTATTTCTCTACGGGCAGACCTCTAAAATGGCCTTTAACCTCCAGCATCTGTCCCTTATTTATCACTGCCACCTCATCCACTTCAAGGTCGGGGTGAAAGGAGGTCTGACTTTTCAGGGTCTCCTCAAGGGCGTCCATGAAATCCATTCTTCTCCATTTACCTGATATCTTAAAATAACCGCATTTAGGACATTGTAATAGGGATACTTTATCAATATGGATTAATTCATTCCGTTCTACATAGCACTCAGGGCAAAGTGTGTCCTCACTTTCCCTACCGCACAGGGCACATCTCATCTCCACAACTCCGATTTTGATGTATATAAGTATAACTACTATATAATAAATTAAAATAAAATCTAATTATGTTATTTCAGATCTCTTCCAGCTGTTTGGCCATATCCTCTACTCTTTTCTCCGTATTCTCTACTTTGTTCTCCATTCTGCTCAAGGAATCCTTTAAACTTTGAATGCTCTGCAGCAGAAAATAAAATCCTACGAGCATTATAATCGCCAGTATTCCAAATCATAGTATTAATCCGGTCCAGAGTTCTGGTTGATCTACATCATGTTGCCCCACAGCATTTGATCTGTTCTTGGTATGATGGTTTGCTTTCTCCTTTTTCACTTCTTTTTTCATAATGTTTAATTCCTATAAAAGACCACCTGAATGAAGGGGTTAATTATTAATCCTTATATAGTAGAATGTAGGGCTTGTGGAAGGAAGATAGTAACGGACAGTAGAACTGGTCTAATAGCAAAAATGAAAGAACACGCAGAAGAGCACTACAAAATGAAAAACTTGCCTAGTCTGCTGATAGAGGAGATGAAGAGCTCCGCCAATAAAACCTATTAATTATTTAATTTATTAGGAGAGAGGAATATATTATCGACCGATTCTCCGCTCTTATTTTATTTCAAGCTAAGGATTTCAAATCCAAACAAAATGAACCTGAGTTAGAAAACCATATTAACCTTTTACGGTGATGGCCATTAATGTCCAAATTGGGGTTCATCAGCAGAAAGACTAAGGACTTCATTAATATAGACCCTCTGCAAACGGGTGGGCGATTAACCGAAGATGCCAGGAAGGCCCTGATCGAGTGGGGAGATGGTTACAGCGTATGCGATTTTTGTGCCGGCAGACTGGAAGAGATCAAGAATCCCCCTGTTTATGACCTGATCCACGAGACGCTGCCCCAGTTCCTGGGTTGTGATCACGCCAGATTGACCAATGGGGCCAGGGAGGCAAAATTCGGGGTAATGCATGCTTTAGCTCAAAAAGATGGCTGGATTATTGTGGATTCCAACGCCCACTATTCTACCCACGTGGCTGCAGAGAGAGCAGGACTTGATGTTGCCCAGGTCCCCGGCTCTGGACACCCCGAATTCAAGGTAGATGCGGAAGATTATGCCCGAAAGATCGAGGATGCCCAAAAAGAGGGCAACATTGTGCTTGCTGTTCTCACCTACCCGGATGGCAATTACGGGAATTTAACTGACGCCAAAAAGGTGGCACGGATCTGCAAGGAGTATGAGGTCCCTCTCTTGCTTAACTGTGCTTATGCTGTGGGGAGAATGCCTGTCAGCATGAAAGAACTGGGCGCAGACTTCATTGTGGGTAGCGGTCACAAATCAATGGCTTCTGCAGGCCCAATCGGGGTTCTGGGGCTCAGCGAGGATTACTCGTCGCAGCTTTTGAGGAAATCTGCCAGATACAAGATAAAGGAAGTGGAGTTCCTGGGCTGTACAGCGAGGGGAGTTCCTGTTATGACACTGATAGCCTCCTTCCCCCACCTGGAGGAGAGGATAAAGCAGTGGGATAGAGAAGTGGAAAAGGCGAGGTGGTTCTCCTCTGAGGTGGAGAAGCTGGGTATTGTTCAGCTGGGCGACAAACCCCACAACCACGACCTGATGTTCTTCGAGTCTGAAGATCTCTACAACATGTCCCAGAAAGCCAAAAAGGGGAGATACTTCCTCTACAAGGAAATGAAAAAGAGGGAGATCCACGGAATTAAACCCGGACTGACAAAACAATTCAAGTTATCCACTTATATGGTGGATCAGGAGGACTTGAAGGTGGTTCTGGATACCTTTAAGGAGATCTTCCAAAAATTTGAGGCCTGAACATACGAAAATACGAGGATGCGAAGGCACTTTTATCCTTTGAAGCTTATCCACGCAAGACCGACGAAGCACAGTCCAAATCCGGTAAAAATTACTGCTGTAGAATAGTCGATAGAATCTATTCCCATGGCATTACCGGCCATAGCCGTAAAAACCCCAGCGAAGATAAGGTATAGGCCAGTGAAAACTGTTACGCGACTCCATCTTACGAGTCCCAGTATGTTTCTCGATGTTACCTGTTGCGTTTCGTTCATCACTAACCCTCCAGATGCTGTAATAGTGGTTCACATATTTGAAAAGAGTAGCTTATTTTATTCTGGTCATTATAACCATACTTCTATTTTTTCTTATCTTTGAAGTATTTCTCTATATAGAATGGTCTTCTCCCACGTTTGGTTTTTTCGCTGGTCTCTTCACCCCATCCTTTCCATTGAGTATCCTCGGTGTAAGGACAGGACAGATAATGATAAACCGCTTTGGTCAGAGATTCCTTATTAGTGCTTTCTCCGGTCTTTTTTTTCAGTTCAGCAAGTTTCTCTTCAGGTAACGTGGTTGAAACTGTTTTGTACCCCATTATATTAATCTAAAATCTTATAGTTTACATACAAATTTTGGAAAAAACAAAGATTACAATCATGACAATCGGAAAAAACTCTATATTATGTCAGTTGGGATAACAGTTTTCATTGAGTTCGATTATAATTATTGATAGAGCAAATTATTTTTATATTTAATATTATCTAAAATTGTCAAAAGAAGATTGATGTTCAATCCCTTGGCCGGTATAATGGCTGAGATAATTAAGGCAGCTATCAGATATCTGATCCCGGCAACTGCTTCTACGGGCAAATGAGCCACCAGATGGTCCATGATGGTCACGCTTGTCGCCCAGCACATGGCTGCGATTAGAGCAAGAATAATACCTATTTTGGAGACATCTGCAAAGTACACACTGGAATCCTGTAAACTTCTTCTTTCTGTTATCAAATAAATGGCAATGACAATAAGCACACATCCTATCAGTATGTTAATGTCAAATAGTTCTCCTCGAAATACGACCACAAATAGAGCTACGAACAGAGGGTAGGTTGAGGAAACTGGAAGTGATCTGGAGACTCCACATCTTTTTATGGACTCCAGATAAGAGACCGACTATGGGCTCGATGAGCAGCTGTATTACTGGGTATTCCGAGCTGGCTATGGTTGTTGTCCCTAGAACATCGAACACCATAATAACTCCTCTTAAAACCCTGTTATTTAGGTGTTATGGTATTATTATGCTATTAAAGCACACAACACCCTTTATAGGCGTGTAGCTCCTGTTATTAACGAGATTACTGCATCAACTCGTAGGCTATTTCAAAAATAATCGAAAATTGAGTATAAAATTCAAATTCGAGTTGTCTCCTTTTATTTTGAAAGTATTTCAATAGCTAAAAATAGTCTAACTTAAAGAACAAATCAATGCTATCCATGCTATATTCGAATGAATCCGAACGGGATAGTGAATAGACAGGAAATCAATATGTTCAAAGCGGGAAGAGGATGCCGACAGCTCCCGTGGTTCCCGTGCCCTCTCGGAACACAGTACAACACGGGACGAAGCAGGGCTTAACTTCCGGGTTCGGAAAGAGTCCGGGTGTACCCCCTGCCTCTATGGCCGTCGGCACTTCTATCTAACGATGTCCGATATATAAGAATTATGGTGGAAGGTTAGGTTGGAGGATGAAACAGTTGTTTTTGACCGGAAAACCTTTTAGAATCTCGTCAGGGTAGAAAATCTCCCTCTCTTATGAATCGGGCTGCCAGCCTTCCACTGTATAATGAAGTGGGAAAAGCTCCCAGAAAGGGAATGGAGAAAGAGTAGATCCCACACAGGTAGAAGTTATCCAGCGGGGTTTTGACCATACACCGGGAAATCTTATCGGTCCAGTCCCAGCCAGGAACCGAGCCCCTGTATCTGCCGCCCCATGTTTCGTAGGTCAGAGGAGTAGACGCATCCATGATCCTTGCATGGGAAATATTGGGTA
Organism: uncultured archaeon; assembly: GCA_964596255.1. GTDB lineage: Archaea > Halobacteriota > Archaeoglobi > Archaeoglobales > Archaeoglobaceae > JdFR-22. The sequence goes on along the minus strand of CAZQTT010000087.1, from coordinate 3,256 downwards.
TTAAGGGCTCCACGATTTCCAGGAGCTTTTCTGAAACTTTTTCCTTGAACCTATAGTATTTCTCTTTGCTGTCAAATTCGCAGTCATCGTATCTGAATGGAGCTCTCAACATGACTGCCATGCTGCCCTCAGGTGCCAGTACATCATAGTCGGATATAAATGAAACTTCCACTTCAGTTCTGTAGAACCTGTTATTATCCATAGAATTTTCAGGGTCCAAATATGGATAATAGAGGGTGTGTGAAGCTTTTATTCTGCTGATATCGACCTTTGACTTATTAACACCAAGATAAGCAGTAAAAACAGAGCCCCCTCCTTCTTGTCCTTCCAAGAATTGGTTAAAATCTTTCTGGAGGTTATGGGACAGTATCTGGCCGGTTATATTGGCATCTGCGTTGGAGATAACGTTCCTGGCCAAAAAAGTATCTTTGCTGGTGGTCACCCAATAAAATTCTCCATCGGTTGAGATCTCCTCTACATTTGTACGGAGGCTTGCATTATGTTTTACGGGCTCATACAGGTTTCTGATCAGGGACTTGAACCCACCTTGGGGGTACCAGATTCCGGTCTCTGCCAGTACATCCCACATGTTGGCAGCTGCAATGGTAGAGTCATCTGACTTCTTGAGCCCCATTCCTGAGAGGATGTTGATTAGCTGCTCATTTTCTACAAAATTCGAGAAGTACTCTCTTGCGGGATAGAGGTATGGAGATAAATCTTCTTTGACCGGCTCGTTCTTAATGGCATTGAAAACACCTCTTTCGTGTACAAATGAGCCCCTCACTTTACCGATGATGTTCTTTAACTCTAGTATGGCCTGGTGAACATTTTCATGGGGAAATAATCTCTTTAGCTCCTTTTCCACCTGTTCGAGAGGCCCGGAGATGTTGATATTGATTTCCCCTGCCATCAGCTGGTAGTCCTTTCGTATGAAGTTTAAGGAGCTGAACCCCTTCCGGTCCATCCATGAATTGATGAGGTCAGGGTGACTGAAACCCAATGGCCCCGTGAGAAATTCATAACCATCTCTCTTGAAGGAATAAGAAGTGCCACCAGGTCTGAAAAGTTTATCGACCATGATGAGTTTGCCTGAATCTTTTAGCTCATTGGCTGCTGTCAGCCCCCCAATTCCTGCACCTATAACGGCAAAATCAAATTCCTCCATTAAAAACAGTTGAAGTAAGAATTTTTTAGCTTTTCTGCTAATTGATAAAGGGTAAAAAGAAAGAAATATTAGTGCTCTTCTCTGTTGAGCAGGAATTGAGCATGCTCTCGGGAGAAATAGTGTTCCAGACTTCTACTTACATTATCACTTTTTTTGATCTTTTTGATAGTATCTTCAAGTCTCCTTTTTTTGTCTTTATCAAATTCCGATCGAGAGACCTCTTTATATAGAGAGTCCAGCTCGGCAATTATTTCTTCTTTGTCATTCTCGGATATGTATATTTCTGCCAGTCTTTTCCATAATTCCAAAGTATTCACCACACTTTTTCTGTTATGATAATTTTTAATCATTATAAATCTTTCGGGTGGGAAATTACAATTTGATTGTACGGTTATTTAAAGCTTTAGGTTGGCTTTGCAGTGAGACTGAAGGTAATGAAACTGTGAGGCACAAATAAAAGATAAAAAAGAAAGTTTATAAATCATATCGTAATCTAAAGTCAAAAAGTATTGCTTACCTCCGGATTTAACATATATATTATGTTGGATGGCCTGTCGAGGTGTCAGATATGATATGGAACTACAGAGCCATAAATAACCCTGTTGCCCGTAAGAATTGGCTGATATTTGGATTTATCCTCCTGATATTTGCTTTAATTGCAGGAGTAGTTAGATATGTGGCCACAGACGAGTTCGGTAAGTCTCTAATTATAACCGGCCTCTTGGTGCTGTTTATTTTCCTCTACATACAGATAGTGCTGGGCAAGGTCAGACAGTATTCTATCGATAATAAAGACAGAATTCGCTACAGACCCTTCAAAACGGACCTCAAGAAACTGAAAGGATATAAGGCTGATGCAGACTCTCTAAAAATAGACCTGGAATTGGAGAAAAGTTCTCCTTTCGCAGTTAAAACCCTATATTTTGAAGATATGGATGATCTCCAAGAAGCAGAAGTATTTCTGAAGAAATATTTGTCAAAAAACACTTGAGCTGAACACTTCCTATATTCTTGAGATGGGATTAATTAACTTAACTAATCTATTCTGTCTCTAATCAATACATCAGGAATGATGCCCCTATATATGAATAACGCTCCGGAAAGCTTCTTTAGAGCATCCCTCTCTACTTTGTGGGAAATAAACCCACCAAAATAAATAACCATTGAAGATAATACGCCAAGAGCTATCATAACACCTGCCAGTACCAGCAAGTAATTGTATTGGGTAGAAAATAGTCCGGAAACAAATTGTGATTTACCCCCCCATTCAGATAGGAAGATGAGAGTGAAGCCAAGATAAAAAGGACTCCTCCAACAGCTCTCAAAATACTCATCCACATTGCGGCTCTTGCTGCTGAACAGAATTAGCATACCGAATATTATAAAGATGATGCTTCTGCTATGTTTACTTAGCTGTTTGGTACTATGCCAACAATATATTTCCCCAGCAAAATTGCAAAACCGTAAAACCGTCAACCACCAGAAAAGCCGCCAGCACTCCCATTAATAGATTAAAACATCTCTTAACTTCAGATGAGAGGAGCAGGATAGATAATTGCGTTTCATCCCCGATTCTGCCAGACCTACTGTGACTAGAGGAATTAAAATACTTTCCAGCACAGAAGGAAGACTCTGACAACGTATATTATATAAATTATGGTCATACCCTTTACTGCATTTTCAACTCTAGGTTAACACACTAAGACTAGACTAATTGGAACAAATTTTAACCTGCGAAAATATTAAAAAACAGTTGGGGAAATAACTAAAATAGCTGAATTGACAATATATTAAAGGGCCCGTGGCTTAGCATGGATAAAGCACTGGCCTTCTAAGCCAGGGATCGCGGGTTCAAATCCCGCCGGGTCCGCTTTATTGCGTAACTTTCCAGTTGAACCCTAAGTGAATTGCCACTAGGTAAATAAGAAAAAAATAGAAGACCCCAATCAAAGTTAGCTTATAAAGAAGTTAAATTCCAATTCACAGAATTTTTTTGCTTAATATAATTCCTTATCAAGGTTTCATGTGTAATTTAGTATCAGTAGTTCGTAAAGTATTTTATGTTTTTGGCTTAGAAAAGTCCTTTAGCAT
>CAZQTT010000086.1:0-9260 GCA_964596255.1 uncultured archaeon | reverse complement strand
TGGAAGGCGCAGAGCATATGGGTACCATACAGCTACACCTGGTACCCAATCTGGGGTTGATGGTTTTAACCGTTATTATCGCTGTTTCAGCAGTTGCTATTGCCTATATTGGGTACGTGAGAAATGCATTCAGTCCTGCCAGCATAAGAAATGCTCTCACTCCGGTTCATTCGGTAATAACAGAGAAATATTATATGGACTACCTGTTTGAAGAGTTATTCGGAGGTAGAATTGGTATTTACACTTATAGAGTAGTAGGATGGATTGAAAAATACATCGTCGATGGCTTCGTTGACGGAATAGGGAAGACTACCATGTATGGCGGCGGAGGACTGAGAAGACTTCAAACCGGAAGCATCCATGTATATCTTAGTATTGTGGTGATAGGCGTGATAGCTATGCTTCTATATTTCGGGGTGGTGTAAAATGGTTCAAATACCAATATTGAGTATAATATTATTGTTCTTCTTACTGGGAGCAATCCTACCGTGGATCTCTAGAAACAATAAGGCAGGAAGATATATATCGATATTCTTCTCCATACTTGCCCTTGCCGCTTCGCTGTACGCTTACACGATCTTCGAGTTCGGCGGAGGGTTCCAGCTGGTAGAGAAAGCACAGTGGATACCAGCACTGGGTATCACCTACCACCTGGCAGTGGACGGACTGAGCCTTCCTCTGGTGATCCTCACTGCAATACTAGCTTTAGCCTCATGCATATACGGTACAGATGAGCCAGGCCGGGATTATCAGTTCTACGGCCTATTGATGTTGACCTGTCTGGGCACTGCAGGAGTTTTCATGGCCCTGGACCTGTTCCTGTTCTTCGTGTTCTGGGAGATAGTTTTGATACCCATGTATTTCCTCATAGCCATCTTTGGAGGGCCTCGAAAAACCTATGCCAGCTACAAGTTCATTGTGTATACCCACATAGGAAGCGTCATAATGATACTGGCGTTCTTTGCCCTACACTACCTTTACCTGGATCAGTTCGGGGTTCACACATTTGATTTCCTGGCATTCAAGGAGTTGGCCGTGGAGCCCGGGTTGGCTACCGTTCTGTTCGCTGCCCTGGTGTTCGGTTTCATGGTCAAAATGCCCGTAGTACCTTTCCATACATGGCTTCCGGCCGCCCACGTTGAAGCCCCCACAAGTGGAAGTGTCCTCCTGGCGGGTATCCTGCTTAAGATGGGGGGATACGGCTTATTGAGGATTCCGCTTTCATTCTTCCCGGACATAACTCAAACCTACGCTGTGCCTCTGGCTTTAATAGCCATATTCTCTATTTTCTACGGAGCATTCGCTGCCATGGCACAGAGAGATTACAAGAGCCTGATAGCCCTTTCCTCAGTTTCACACATGGGGTATGTTTTGCTGGGTGCTGCAGCCCTTACACCCATAGCCTTGACCGGAGCAGCGTTCCAAATGTTTGCTCATGGGACTGTTTCGCCCCTGTTATTCATGATGGCTGGAACTCTTCACCACAAGGCGGGAACAAGGATCATACCCAGTTTAGGAGGAGTAGCCCATAAGATGCCCATGTGGGCCGTGTTCATGACCGCTGCAAGCCTTGCGGGACTAGCCTTACCGTTTACCAGCTCCTTTGTAGCAGAATTTACGGTACTTATAGGTTCATTGCAGGCATTTAACGTGCTGGCCTTGTTCGTGTTCCCTGCAGCAATAGTGACCGCTGGGTACTTCCTTTACGCTTTGAGAAAAGCAGTGTTCGGACCGTTAAACACCAACCTGCACATCCACGGTGACCTCCATACCCATGAGTTCGTGGCCATGTTCATCTTGCTAGCAGCTACAATACTCCTGGGAGTTTACCCCAAGCTGATAACGGATATGATAGACATCTACACTGTAAACTTTGTACATCTCATAGGAGGTGTGTGAATTGATAGAAACGATACATATAGTATATCCAGAAATCGTAGTGGCCTTCTTTGCATTCCTCGCAGTGTCCATCACAGTATTATCTAAAGAAGAGAAGGATTTGCCTGCTTATTTGAGCCTGGCAGGCATTATAATTGCTATGATCTATGTAATTACACTCAGGGACGTGGAAGCGCAGTTCTTCACATTTGTGTTCGACTATTACGCCTGGGTGCTGAAACTTCTCTTCCTGACAGTAGCACTGCTGGTGGTCTTGATCTCCATAAACTATCTTAGAGACTACAAAGATAGTGTAGGCGAATACTACGCCCTACTGCTTATAGCCACTGTGGGAATGATGGTCGTCGTTTCCGCAAGAGAACTTATTACACTCTACGTTGCCTTTGAAACGGCAAGCTTATCCACTTATGCTCTAACAGCCTATTTCAAGAAAAATAGGTTCAGCAATGAAGCTGCATTCAAGTACCTGTTCTTTGGTGCTTTCTCCAGTGGATTAATCCTCTACGGTTTAAGTCTGGTATATGGTTTGACCGGTACAACCCAGCTGACCGCAATAGCCACAACCCTTACCATGGACAACCCACTGACATTTCTGGCTTTAGGAATGATGATCGCTGGCTTCGGCTACAAGATCTCTGCCGTTCCCTTCCACATGTGGACTCCTGATGTCTACCAAGGAGCTCCCACAAGCATTACAGCTTTTCTTGCTGCAGGCTCGAAAGCTATGGGTCTTGCCATATTCATTCAGGTCTTCGTCATTGGCCTTTATCTGGCCAACGTTGAGTGGGGAACGATCCTGGCCGTTATAGCTATAATCACCATGACCCTGGGAAATGTGGTGGCCCTATGGCAGCAGAACGTAAAAAGGATGCTGGCCTACTCCAGCATTGCTCACGCCGGGTACGCCATGATCGGGCTGGCGGCATTCAACCCCCTTGGAATAGCATCGTCATTGTTCCACATTCTCACCCACGCCCTGATGAAAGCAGGGGCCTTCGGTGTGGTAGCTTTCACCGCCTTCAAAGGTTTGGGAGAGAACGTTGATGACTTTAACGGATTATGGAAGAAAGCTCCCATACTCGCCCTGGCAATGACCATATTCATGTTCAGTCTGGCAGGTTTTCCACCCCTGGGAGGTTTCTGGAGTAAATACTGGCTGTTCACCTCTGCCATTGGTGCCAACCTGTGGCTGCTTGCTCTGGCGGGTGTTATAAACAGCGTCATATCTGTATTTTATTATGCCAGAGTGATCAGGGCCATTTATGTCGAAGAGCCCCTCAAAGCGGGTAGGATCGGACAGCCCATCGAGCTCACACTGGCAGTGGTCATCTGCCTTATAGGCGTGATAGTAATAGGTATCTATCCACAGCCGTTCATTGAAGCTTTATTGAACGCTGTGAACGTGATACTGCCTTAACTAAACTAACTAAACCCTTTTTTATTTTTCTTTGTTCTCTATGTTCAGGATTTTTTGTGATGCGAGAAACTGAAAAGTTTTAAACTATATACTTGCTGATTATTCTACGTTCTATGAAGATCTATCAGGTGGATACTTTCACCTCAAAACCATACAGGGGCAATCCTGCCGGAGTATGCATTCTGCAGGAACCACAGGAAGAAGAATGGATGCTCAATGTAGCAGGTGAAATGAATGTATCAGAGACCGCCTTCCTGCATCCTCACGGGGATGGCTTTAATCTCCGGTGGTTTACCCCACAAGTAGAGGTCGATCTGTGCGGACACGCAACCCTGGCCAGCGCACACATACTATGGGAGACAGAGCGGTTAAGGAGTGATCAGGAAGCCATTTTCTACACCAGAAGTGGAACACTTACTGCCCAGAGAAATGGAGAGTGGATCGAGATGGACTTCCCCTCAAAAACCACAGAACCGTTTTCGCCACCCAATAACCTTTTAGACGCTCTGGGAGTAGATGCAGTTCCCAATTACACTGGGAAAACCCATTTCGACTACCTAATAGAGGTGGAGAAAGAGGATATGGTTTACGGTTTGCAACCGGACTTTTCTTCATTATCCAAAGTTAATACTCGGGGAGTTATAGTCACCGCCAGAAGTGTTGATTCAGAGTACGATTTTATTTCCCGATTCTTTGCTCCCGGAGTAGGTATCAATGAAGACCCGGTAACGGGTTCTGCTCACTGCTCCTTAGGCCCCTACTGGAGCGAATTGCTGGGAAAGGAGGATTTAATAGGATTCCAGGCCTCTCCCCGCGGCGGTGTGGTCCGGGTTAGAGCAGGAAAAACCGGTAACAGAGTAACGCTGGGAGGTCAAGCCGTGACAGTTCTGGAGGGGGGAATTTTGTATTGATGTTAGGGCTTTAAAATGTGTTAGCAAAAATTTTGGGCCAGCCAAAAATTTATATATATTTAGGTAGGCCTAAAAGTATATGTGGAGAAGAAGAATAGAAGATTATATCGAGGCAATCTTTGACTTGAGCAGTGAAAGAGGTTACACCCGTGTAAAGGACATTGCGCTCAACCTTAATGTCAAACCCGCCAGTGTATCCGAGATGATGGGCAAACTCCATAAAGAAGGATACATTGTATACGAAAAGCGTTTATTCGTGGCTTTAACTGATGCGGGGAAGGAACTTGCCCTTGACGTCAGGAGAAGAAGGAGGGTTCTGATCAAGTTCTTGAACTCCATCGGAGTTCCTTCAGAAGTGGCGGAAAAAGATGCATGTGTAATAGAACATGTACTTGATCCCACAACTGTAGAGCAATTGAGTAACTTCGTAAGATTTATTGAAGATTCACCAAACAATGATCCCAAGTGGCTCAGGCACTTTAGAGAATTCTGTGAAAAGGGTACTCATCCCTGCCTCATGGTTAAAGAATCAAATTAAAAGCTTTTTTAACTGGAGAGCTCTTATAATATTCTATGGTAGGAAGAGTTCTGAAAGTAATAATCGTGATACTGGCATTTATGGCCCTAATAGTTCTAATTCTCCCGGAAGCTGTTCCTATCTTTGAGTCACAACCAATGCATTTTCCATAAAGGCTTTAGCCAAAATAGCTGCAATTAGTTATAACCAGTTATAATATCAGAACACCAATGAACTGTGAGTTTTATTATGATAGAAAATGCACTACCTTGGTGACTAAGGATAGATATATCCCAAATGCTCCCAGAGCAGCGATGATGTATATGACTTCTTTGCTCATTTTGTATTCCTCCATTTACAATTTATATCAGTAATATCTACCTAAGAATTACTGCCCAACAGCTATTAATACTTTACTGACATGATGATTAACTCTTAAAACTTACAAAATTTTATTTTGGTTCTTATATTAGCCCGTAAACTTTTATCATCCATTTAACAGTTAATTAAATTTATATGAATAATCAATATAATAATATATAAATTAATTAACTTCACAGCATGGCCATAATCTGGGAGATTATATCTCCATAGTAAACCTCCATTATAAGCAATATTACAGGATGCTGAATCATATAGATGGTGAGGGATCTCCGACCCAGAAAATTGACCGTCTTCAGGAAATCCGGCAGTCTGTAATTCAGGTTAAACTGGTTCCCTACAGATATTCCTACAAGCATGACCCCCAGCCAGGGCAGCAGAGGGTAATAGTCCAGGGTGCAGAAATTAGGGGGCATTATTCCCAGCCAGACCAGATACTCTCCATCAATAACAATATGGTTCAATCCCAGGCCAACAATAAAGAGGATGGCTCCTGCTGCAGCCGGTAATTTCCTGTAGCCTGCAAAGAAGCTCCCCAGAACCACTGCCAGGCCAAAGAAATGTAGTATTCCGAACCTCACGTAACAGGGTGTGGGCAGTGTTACAGCCGTTATTATAATTCCCAGCAGGAGATACATTAAAGCCCTTTTTACCGTCTTTCGGGTTAGATGTTCTCCGTATTTTCTTTTTGCCAGCGATAGAGAGATGCCGGCTACAAAAATGAATGTGCCTCCAATAAATCTGGGAAAGAAGTACCAGAAGGGGGAGCTGAGAGAGATTTTACCAAAATATTCCATGTCGAAGAAGAAGTGATATATCAGCATGAGGATAACAGCAAAACCCCTTAAAAAATCTACTAGCTCCAATCTGGTCCAAGCCTGCACCTGCAACACTCCTGAGGAAAACCATACTGTCTTACATAACAATTTTTCTACCTTCTACTTTTACTAAACTCCTAACCCCCCTCTATTTCGTGTGGAGATATCTTTTGTCATTACACCACTAACTGATTCATTTGATTTCAGAGGTCCTAATGTAAATTCGGCCGTCTTCTTCCTCCACGAACATTACCAGATCTCCCTCCATAATGTCCAATTTGGAGGTTACTTCCTTTACCAAGGTTATTTTGTTGTTTGAGGAGATCTTGGAGGTTCCCAAAACCTTACCCATATTACTCAATTGAGTAGGATAAACTATTTATACTTATCGTACTTAATGTACATATTGAGTAAATTGGGTGAAAATGTATGGAAAATGTAGAGGTTTGTTATAAACAGGGTTTGGAGAGGAGGCGAAATTCCTGGCTTTTCATGGACATCAAAGACTATATGGCTTCCTATTGCACCCAGTTCTCCGAAAATCTGGAGGGGATTGAGACGCAAGTTGTGGAGGACGGTATTGTGATAAAACTGTGGAACGAAAGAAAAGAGATCCAGATTACACTGGATAATGAAGCTACCAGGAAGTTAATTGACGGAGCTAAGGGAGTTAAAGTATAAAAAATTAGTTCAGCCGGAGTTAGATGTTGCATTGGATTGATCTACATCTAAACTAAAGAATCATGAATTTTTTAAAAAAATAAAAATAATTATTCTATCCTTTCACCTACATGGACAGGGTCAGATCTTAAATAATAATGAAGAAGTTGTAGAAAGTTTTGAGTTCTCAGCTGGTGACATATACATAACTGATAGAAGACTAATTGTTACTGGAAAGAAGGATTACTGCGATGCTCTTCTGTGGAAAATCTCTTCAACTCGTTTTACATCACAAAATAAATCAGGGTTCCTGAAAAGAGCAGTCGCTTGCTTCATTGCCTTCTTTGTAATAGTTTTTTTTGAGGATGCAACATTTTTCAGAGAAATATTCCGAAATTTTCCAGACTGGCTTCTAATAATAATACCCGCTAGAATAGGCCTTTTAATCGCTTATTTTATTTTAGTAGAGACAATGCTAAGGATTTTTGTTGATGGAGCAGAAGAGATAGATACTATATAAAACCAAATCTAAGGATGGCTTTGGGACAATATTAGTTCATGTTGTATTGCAGTGGACCTTGATACCCTTGAGGTATTTGAGGTATAGTAGTCTTTTGAGGTTGTAGTCGCAGGCTCTGGTGAAAGCTTCGAACAGTCTCCTATCATTGATTTTCCTTAGCAGTGGTTTGGGGAACATTCTCATGTAAGTTGAGTTCACTGTCTCTGAGATGGAGCGTTGGTGATAGCTTCTGAGCCATTCCTGTGGGTTCTCTACGAAGTCGTAGTGCATCTCTTTCCAGGCGGGTGATCCTTTAGCTCTGAAAGTATCATTCATTTTGGGGTAGATCTTGGGTGTTCCTCCCACGCTGGTGATAACACTTGTATTTTCTCTGGATAGGTAGGCAGCGTCACCACACCACACTTCCACTTGGTAGACCTCAGATACTCTCTTTACTGCCTCCCTCAGGTAAGGTGACTCGTTTGCATGAGGGTTCTCTGTCACAATGAAGTCAGCGATCACTTGGTAAGTGGTTCCTACAGTGAGGATTGCTTGCTCAAACTTGTCCAGCTTCCTCTCCTCACCATCTTTTTTGCCGTTCTTCTCTTCCTCGTAATTGTATTTCATGGAGGTGGGGAGCCCTGTTCCGTCAGTGGAGAAGCTGGTCTCCTTATCTTTCACTGGTTCTTGGGTAAATGCAAAGATGTATTGCAGTATTTCTTGGACGTAGTGGTTGTCGTAGGCTCTCTCAATGCTCTTGTATGAGAACGTGTTCATCCGCATCTTCTCTTTGAAGAGGGAGATGATGCCCTGGGTAACTCGGTTGGATGCCTGGAAATACTGTTGCAATAGCACGGCTTTAGCCAGATCCCCAGGAAAGACTGGTGGTTGCCCAGGACTCTTCCTGTCCTCCGCATACCTCTCCTCAACACGTAATTCCAGAACAGCTTTATCCACCACATCCCTAATGTATTCCAGCATATCATTTATCTCGTTGATTTGGGCTTGATCATACATGCTCCAGTCAATCTTCTCTTTCTCCCTGGACTCATACTTGAAATCACCAGCATCTATAGCTTGCAACAACTTTCTGATGATGGATTGGTTAGACTGCATACTAATATGTGAAGCGAAACCTATAAATAATTTACTGTTAAAACAATTAACAGTATGAAAGTCATCGTATACAAACAACCAAACAAAAGCAAATCCGTCCAACTATCCAGAGCACTACACGGCTACATGGACAGGTCTAACTATGGCGGATACACCTACAAAAGAGAAGGACTACTAAACCAAATCAAACACAAAAAACTGCTCAACGGAGTACTCCTAGTCAAAAATGAGGATGCCGAGAAATTTATTGAGGTGTTGGAGAAATACAATGTCGTCTATTATGTTGGAACACTGGAACACGCATCCGCTCACGTTGAACTATAGCCTGATAAAATATTTCTGTCCCAAAGCCTCTAAGGATGCTGTCCAAAAAATAAGCAAGTTGGCAAGACACAGAAATAAAAATCTCAAAATAGATACTTGAATTCTTTATTTTTTATAAGCATATCTTACAAATTGTAGAGTTATTGCCGTTGGAGAATTAGAAAGTGTCACCAGACTAAAGATTAGATACTATATCTTCCAAAAGTTCCAGAGAAAAAGCCGCCGGCGGGACTTGAACCCGCGACCTAGTGATTACAAATCACTCGCTCTGCCGGCTGAGCCACGGCGGCATTTAATTCCATAATTAATTGGAATTGCTCTATTTCTGTTATTAATTTTTTCGTTGGTGATTGAGGTAGTCTTCATTTTTTTTGTATCAATGCCAACTTCTTTTCAGCACCTATCGAATTAATTTTACTAATAGTCCTGTGAATCCTGTGAGTCCTGTTCCTATGGGCCCTGAAAGGTTTCTGCTACTTTACTTATCTTATCCGGTGATCCCAGGACTATGAGCAAATCGTTGGAGAGTAACTGGGTATCTGCGTGTGGGTTGGAGATGATCCTGGAGTTCCGGCTTATGGCCACCACGATTACTTCGTACTTTCTCCGGAAGTCTATTTGGGCAAGCGATTTACCCACTAAAGGCGAATTTTCTTCCACCCTTATGCTGCTGACCTCCACGTTGGGTAGGGCTCTCAAGTCAGTGAACCCTTCTTCC
>CAZQTT010000085.1:0-9415 GCA_964596255.1 uncultured archaeon | reverse complement strand
CCCCATCAGTTACTATTAGCTTAACTATTTGTCCACTTTTAGGGGTGCACCTCATACGTTAACTTTTTAGATTTAATTAGAACTAATACCAAGTTGATAACATGGTCAGAATCTATCTGGGTGGCGAAGCGGAAGTAAAAATCCATGAAGACATAGTGGAAAAGATACGGAGACCCAAGAGATACCGCATCGAAGAGTTAGACCGCATCCTCAGGAGGTCCAGGACCAGAACAGAAGCCAAACTTATCTCTTTAGCAAGGCGCAACGGAGTGCCCACACCCCTCATCCACAACGTAGAAAATGACACAATCACCATGGAGAACATAAAGGGAGAGCCTTTAAAGAACTGCATGACCCCGGAAATGAGCAGAGAAGTGGGGAGGATGGTGGCCCGACTCCACTCCAAGGGGATAATTCACGGGGACATAACCCCCATGAATCTCATATGGCATGAGAATCAGGTGTATTTCATCGACTTCGGCCTCTCCTTCGTAGAGGATAGGGTGGAGCCCAAGGGAGTGGACATCCACGTATATTTCGAGTCCCTAATTGCCACCTTCGATAACTGGCAAGACCTCAGAAATGCTTTCATAGAGGGCTACAGGGAATATGAAAAAGCCGAAGAAATTCTGGCCAGAGTGCATCAGATAGAAGAGCGGGGCAGATACGTGGAAAGAGTAGAATCACAAGCCTGACCTATTTTCTGACCTTTGTTTGCTCATTCCTGTGACCCTTCCGGCTGTTCCTGAGGCTCGTAGAACTTGATCTCCAGGTAATCCTTGCTGGCATTCACCTCATGAACCCTTCTCCCCAGCTCGGTCCTCACCCTCAGGGACACTCTCTCCGACTGCAGTCCTGCCTGAGTGAAGATGAAGTTGAACAGTATGGGGCTGTTCATGAAGAACAGGCCTGCCAGACCCACGTCCAGATAAGTATCGTAGAAGTCCTCATACATGAGGTGATTATAACCTCTCTCCCTCATCCACCTGTCAAAATTCTCCTTGGTTATCTTTATGTCCTTCAACTTTGCCATTTGTTACACCCTTAAACCTTAAATTGTCTTTAGGCTGTTTGGAGAAGTGACTACAAAAGTATTTTCTTTTACCCCTCATCCTCATCCCAAAAATGCACCAAAAGTTAAAATAAGCGTATCGCTGAAAGTAAAGTATGACCAAGATCTTGGTTTGTCCGGCATGTAGATCCAACAACGTGGTGATGGATTCAGCTGGGGTCACGGGTAAATACTACTGTAAAGATTGCGGTTATGTGGGTATGGCCATCGAAATGACCGAAGGAGAATATGAGGAGATGCTGGAATCTGAAGAACTGTCAAAAGAATATGGCAAGGAAAAACACCACCACCATGATACCGAAGAGCACAGGTAAACGATTAAGGTGAACGGGTGATTTACAATATTGAGACACATCTCAAAAATTATATATAACCTAATTCATTGGGCCTGTTTATGGATAATATAATTGCTGATGTTAAAAATGGTAAACCTGTAGTTATATTTGACGAGAATAAAGCTGTTTTATGTATTCCCGCTGATACTGTTCTTAAGGACGTTATAGCCACCATGATGAAGAACTGCGATGAAATTAAGCTGGTGATGCCCTGGAAAAAGGTAACCGAGATGGGGCTTAACAGATTTCCCTATTATGGGGGTAATGTCATCCCTATAGATTTCAAGGCCAACGGCTCTTCTGCCGAGGAAAGGGCTTTGTTTATCCGTAATCTGGTCAACAAGGAAGTAAGTCCCGAACAAATATATTATCCGGGAAGGATCTTCGTAGAGGAGGGCAAAGAAGGTGGTGTCCTGGAAAAGCCTGCCTTTGGAGAGGCTTGCCTGGAGATCGCCAGAATGGCAGGTTTCAAGGCTTCGGGAGTGTATTCCACCATCATAAATGCCAGCGGCGAGTTCGCGGACCTCGAATACGCCAAACAATTCGCCGATGAGAGGGATTTTCCCATCATCAGCATTGAAGAGCTCATACTTCACAGGTTGAAGAACGAAAAGCTGGTAGAGAAATCAGTGGAGGCTACCCTCCCCACCAAATTTTACGGTGAGTTCAAGGCTCTGGGATACAAAACACCCATCGGAGAGATACTAGCTCTGGTTAGGGGAGACGTATCTCAGGGAGAAGCCTATGCCAGGATCCACTCCGAATGCCTCACTGGAGATGTTTTCCACTCCCTGCGATGTGACTGTGGTGACCAGCTGGAGAAGGCCCTGAAGATAATCGATAAAGCCGATAAGGGTGTGGCCATCTACATGAGAGGTCATGAAGGAAGAGGAATAGGGCTCATACACAAGCTCATGGCCTACAAGCTACAAGAAGAGGGAAAAGATACTGTGGAAGCCAACATCGAGCTGGGATTCCCTCCCGACATGAGGAGCTACGGTATAGCAGCCCAGATCCTCCTCGATCTGGGAGTGAAGAACGTCAAGCTGCTGACCAACAACCCCCTCAAGATGGAAGAGCTCAAGAGATACGGGATGAACGTCAACAGAGAGGCCATCGAAGTGGAGCCTTCTGAAGAAAATTTCTGTTACCTCAAAGTGAAAAAGGAGAAGATGGGACATCTGCTGTGCATTAATGATTTCCTTTAAAAATAAATCAATGAAGATAGGAAACGAACTGAATAATTCCAATTGAACTACATAATACCAATTTACGAGCTATTGTCTTCTTTTTTATTATTTTCACTCTTCCACTTGATATAGTTACAGTAAACACATCCCACTTCCCAATATCCTTTCTTGGTCTTTATCTTGATCTTCTTGATGTCGTGCTCGTCGCACGTATCTTTAGTGGGATATATGTTACCTTTCTGAGGTAATGGAAGTGTGAAATTGCAGTTGGGGTATCCGGAGCATCCTACAAACCGTTTGGGGTTTTTTCCCTTCGTCCTTCTTATCACCAGATCCTTACCGCACTCTGGACACTTGCCAACGATCTTGTCCTTTCTGACTTCTTCCTTTAAGTTCTTGGAGAGTTTGTCAGTATCTATACTGCTCAATATTTCGTCCAGGAATTGAGCAGACTTCTTGACTACTTTATCCTCTTCTTCTTTGCCTTCAGCAATGTTGTCCATGTCCTGCTCCAGTCTGGAGGTCATCTCGGGAAGAGTGATTGTCTCCGCATTGTTCTTTAAGGCTTCAATAACTGCATATGCCGTTTGAGTGGGTCTGGGAGGGTTGCCAAATACGTATTTTCTACCATATAGTTTCTTAATGGTTTCATGTCTGGTGGATTTGGTTCCCAGGCCCTTAGATTCCATAATTTTTATCAGGTTGCTGGTGGAGTACCTGCCTGGTGGTTTGGTCTCCTTCTCCATTAGCTCTTTATTTAAGATGGCAAGTATTTCTCCCACTTCAAGATCAGGAAGGTGGTATTCTTCTGTTTTCACGTAAGTATAAATACTTCTCCATCCCGCCTGAACCAATTTTTTACCAGATGCCCTGAACTCCTCTCCGTTGGCATCTATCCTGGCGTTCTTTACCTCCCAAATTGCGTTGGGGGCAAGCGTAGCTAAAAATCGTCTCACCACCAGCTCGTATATTTTCCAGTCGTCTCCACTCAGCTTATCCGGTGAAGCTACGGCAGTGGGGTAGATTGGGGGGTGGTCTTTGGTCTCCTTCTTACCTCTGGAGGGCGATATCTTCTTCTGAGAGAGTACTATCTCTGCTTCTTTACTGAAGGTGCTGTTCTTGAATTGAGAAGCTATAGATTTAACGTTAAGGCTCTTGGGATAAACGGTATTGTCTGTTCGGGGGTAGGAAATCAAACCGTTCATATAAAGGCCTTCGGCAACACTCATTGCCTTGTAGGGGCTCATGAACTTGGATGCCTCCCTCAAAAATTCGGTGGTGTTGAAGGGAATGGGCTTATTCTCGGTCCTCTCCTTTTTATCAAATTTCGTAACCTTTCCCTCTTCCTCTATGCGGCTGAAGGCTTTCTCTGCCTTTTCTTTTTCCCAGAATCTCTCCACGTGTTTGGCATCAAATTCTTCCCCGTTCTTGGAGAAGATTGCCGTTATCTCCCAGAATGGTCTGGGAACGAAATTCTCTATTTCTCTTTCCCTTTCAGTTATTATACGGAGGGTGGGCGACTGTACTCTACCCACGCTGAGAAAAGCGCTTCCCAGTCTTCCTGAAGCTATTGATATCAGCCTGGTCAGGACAGATCCCCAGATGAGGTCGATCTTTTGTCTGGTTTCCGCAGCTTTAGCCAGATTCTCGTCAACATCTGTCAGATCGGAGAACGCCTGCTTGATATCCTGAGGAGTTATTGCACTGTATTTAGCTCTGTTCACCTTGACACTTGGGTTGACGCTCTTGATGAACTCCAGGCTCTCCATACCTATGAGTTCTCCTTCTCTGTCGTAGTCAGTGGCTATAGTGACCTGATCAACCTCCTTACCCAGACTCCCCAGCAGCTTGGCGATGTTCTTGGAGGTAGTCTCTTTAACTATTTCTGCTTTTAATAAGGCTTTATAGGGAACGTTTTTCCAGTTATTGTATTTTTGAGGGAAGTCGAGAGCAACTATGTGCCCCTTAAGGCCTACAACACAGGTGCCGTTGGACTGATAAAATGGGACGCCATATTTCTTACTCTGTTCCACGTTATCAAATAAGATTGACGCAATTCTTTTTGCAGTGTTGTTCTTTTCAGTGATTATTAGCCAGGCCATTTAGCCTACCCCAAAAAACATAAAATATATATAATTATTGGCTCAGAATTTTTTCTATTATCTGGGCCGTTTCACCCGGATCCGCTTTTCCGCTGGTCGCTTTCATTACCTGGCCCACCAGAAAGTTAAGAGCCTTATTCTTACCTGCATAGTAATCTTCAACAGCTTTGGGATTGTTGTCTATAGCTTCTTTCGCCAGTTCTTCTATCTTATCCTTCTCAATGGCAAATAGGCCCTTGGATTCGATGATCTGGTCAACAGACCCTCCTTCATCCAGTTTGGTCCTGATTATCTCTACCGCACTCTTCTCGGTTATCTTTTCAGCTTGGAGGTAATTAAGGGTCCTCACCATTTCGGAAGGCTCGAGGTTAGCATAAGCGTACTGGAAATCCTGGCTCCTGTAGTTGAGCTCTCCTCTCAGAACATCGGATATCCAGCTGGCAGCAACACCGGATTTGGTCTCTTTGGCTACTTCTTCAAAGTAGTCGGCCATCCTGAAGTCCAGGACAAGGACCTTGGCAAAGTTATCTCCAATCCCATATTCCTCAATAAACCTGGCTCTCTTCTGCTCGGGGAGCTCTGGAATGGTGTGCTTGACTTCTTCCACCACTTCTTTGGTGTCCACAGGCACCAGGTCCGGCTCGGGGAAGTAGCGGTAGTCCTGCTCTTCCTCCTTTAATCTCAGGGTCACGGTTATATTGTTGGCCTCATCAAAATGTCTGGTCTCCCTCTCCACCTGTCTGCCTCTCCGCTTGAGATTCCTGTGCCTGGTTATTTCGTAGGTCAATGCCTTTTCCACGCCTTTGAAGGACGACATGTTCTTTATCTCTACTCTACCTCCTCCTCTGAGGGATATATTGGCATCCACTCTCATGGCACCCTCCAGCGAGCCATCAAATATATCGAGGTACTCCAGAATTATTCTCAGCTTGTTGAGGAATTGGCGGGCTTCCTTGGGGGAGTTCAGAACGGGATCGGTAACGATCTCCAGGAGGGGCATGCCGGAGCGGTTGTAGTTTACCAGAGAATATCTTGCGGTGGTTATGCTTCCGTTGTAGCTCAATTTCCCCGGGTCCTCTTCCATATGTATTCTTTTGAGGATAACCTTCTTTTCCCCTTCCTCGGTCTCAATGGATATCTCCCCACCCCACGCAAGGGGCCGGTCATACTGACTAATCTGAAAATCTTTTGGCAAATCAGGATAAAAATAATTCTTCCTATCGAATACTGTCAATGGCTGAACTTCAGAATTAAGGGCGAGAGCAACCTTAACAGCAGATTTAATGGCTCCTTCATTGATCACCGGCATAGCACCGGGCATTCCCAGGCACACCGGACAAACATGCGTATTGGGCTCACTATCCTGGTATCCAGTAGGGCAGGAGCAGAATAATTTGGTGTTCAACCTGTTGAGCTGAACGTGGACTTCCAGCCCGATCACCACTTCCTTTTCCTGGTCCACCACCTGTTCAGTCTGGGTTCGCTGGGTTTGCTGGGTCATTATATACACCCCACATCATCAGAATTAAAAAGTTGTCCATCAATACGTCCATCAAGTATCTCTATCATCATCCAATTCACTCGGATAATACGATGCGTAGAGAGCTTAATCCGGAAAGTAATCCAGTATCTCTATCTGCGATGTCTTGTATCTGGTTAAAATCCCTTCTGAACTACAATCCTGGCACCTAAACTCGATTATTTCTTTATTATCCGTTTCTCTTTTCTCCAGTACTACTGCTTTGTGTTTCACTCTTTTGTTCTCACATTTAGCGCAATCGATTTCGACTATCTCTTCTTCCATACCCTATCCATCCCCCTGTTGATTGATATTGATAGCCATTCTGGCTACTATATAATCGGATTTAGTTCTTTCTATTAGAATCCTTGCGGTATCCACTTTATTGCGAAGACCGGGCAGCATCTTATCAGGAAAATAAAATGTAGAAAGCTGAGAATAGAGGTTTTCCATCACCTTCATTAGCTCTTCAGCCCTTTCAAATTCTCCTTTCCTGAACAGGTCGAGCACGAACCTTCTTAGCTCCCCCACCAGGTCGCCCAGCCCTGTGAGAACGGAGGGGGTCTCTGCCTTCAAGGACTTTAGATCGATTTTGTCACCAGTAACGAGCTTGAGGAACATCGCAGCCTCTACGTATTCCTGCAGGGAATCATGAGTGATGGAATAGTAGAACTCAGGATATTTTTTGTACTGATAGATTTGGTCGATAATATCTTCCGCCTTCTGTAAATGCTTCTCAGCTGTCTTTATATCCTCTGAGTGCACGGCAGCGATCGCTTTGGTGGAGTTCAGCTTGAGGTCTCTGGTCAACTTGATGAGGTTTTCTCTGGCACTCTCTTTTTCTTCAAGCGTATTATAAAACTCAGATAACTCTTCGAACATATTATCGCCTCAACATAACTGCTCTACTTATTTCGGATTCATTCTGGACCTTATAATCAGTAATTTTGGACAGCGCTTCTGCGAACTGCCTCACATCTGCGTGTTCCGGCATATTGCTTCGATCCAGCCTTTCTCTGGAGTGCCCCAGATGCATGTAGGCTTTGGCTTCCACAAACGTGGGTGAAGCTTTTTCGATCAGCGGAGCGAATTTATGGGGCTCCATATTGACTCCCTTCATCAGAGTTAGTCTCAAAACGGTTCTAGAATCTTTATTGGCCATAGCCTCCAGGGAACGATTGATCTTATCCCACACGCTCTTTCCCGGACGATTCAACTCCATATGGCTCTCCTCATCAAAAGCTGTAAGACTGATATACAGCTGATAAGGATCAATTCTTTCCACTACATCCGGTCTACTCCCGTTGGTCACCACAAAGGTGGTCATCCCCCTCGATTTATAGGAGTCGATCAACTCACCTAGCTGGGGATAAAGGGCGGGCTCTCCGATAAGACTGATGGCCACTTGATTGGGGTGATATGCTTCATCCAGCTTCTTTCTGTTGACCTTCTCTGTCCCATAAAAACCCGATAATAGCTTTTGTTGAGATCCTATGCTCTCCTCGGCTATGTACTCCGGATCATCCCACTCCTTGAGCTGGGGCAGGAGCTTGAGGGGACGCCAGCAGTGAATACAGTTCATGTTGCACACCAGAGCCGGGGTCATCTGCAGACAGCGGTGACTTTGAATGCCGTAGAACTTCTGCTTATAGCACATACCCTCATCTCTAACAGATTTCTTGAGCCACAAGCAGGTCTTCACTGCCGAGTGATTACCTACAAGGTGATATCCTTTAAGCTGTTGAAGCATCTTCTCCATCACCTCTATTTCGATGGTCCATGTTATATATCCCTATTTGTGTAATTATAGGCTAAATTTCCTGTTTCCAGTTCCTTAAATTTATATATGGCACTATGATGGTATTAGATATCGGATAAAACTTAAAAAGCCTTTACAAATTTTTAGAGCTTACACTAGTGTTGAGCGGAGCGAGACACCTCGGTTTGATGTTTTATTAACTCTACAATTAACTTTTTAGATTTTAGTATACCTTTACCATGGTAAAACAATTATTCTTATATATCTCTATATATATCTATTGATATATGGCAAAACAGGTTAAGATTCGGAAAGTAGGTGATTCAATGGTAGTAACTATACCTAAGTCAATCGCTGAAAGTTTATCTTGGGACCTGGGTGATCAATTGGAGATGGGGATAACTGGACCAAAATCAATTCAGCTTACCAAGAAGTGAAAAACCTCTTCAATAATTGCTAATTGAGGACATGTTCACTTTAAAACCAATAGTTGAATATGGTTAAAGGGGGGTAAAGCCTCACAACCCGTTTTTGTTTGTCTCGTGAAATACCTTCATGATGCCCCAGTTCAATTCAGCTATATAAGAAATAAAACTAATCTTGTAGGAAAACAATTATCGAGAAGATTTTTGACAAAGAGAGCTTAGGATTAAAAGAGAAGATAAAATTAATAATCTTCTAATTAGAATTCTTTCTATGATAAATGAAATACTTTTTATTCTCTCCTTAATATTTGCTTTATTTATTTATGTATTAGTTATGCTACAACGTTTAGTAACAGGTTTTATAGGAAATAAATTCGGAGGAAACACCATAACTTACCTTATCTTATTATTTACTTTTATTTCGGCTCTCTACATCATAATAAAATTTGTTCAATGGTTATATAGAAAATTTCAGGAAGATAGTGCTTCAATATATTTTCACATGCTTAAAAACCCCACTATACCCAAAGAAGAAGAAAAAATAGTAAATGCTAATCTAAAGGCGAATTCATTGGAGTTGGTATATTTTGGTATTAAAAATAAATCTAATGTTTGGTTAGAAAACTGTAAAATTTGGCTAAAGTTACCCAAAGAGTTTACTATTTTGAAATCAAGGGATTTAATTGACGAATTAGAAAATATGGGGATGAGAATATCTCGTTACAGAAGTGAGACAGGAGATGATTATGCTGCTTCTGTAAGGAAAATAATGGAGCGAACTACTGATTCAGAAAAACTACATGAAATACATAACATAAAAAAGGATTTCAAATTAGGTTCGCTTCATAACTCTAAAGAGGTTTTATTATTTAAGGATAAAGCTCCTACATACTACAATTTGAAGTACGGGGAGAAAAAAGAGCCTATACTTCACCGTCATAATCATGCGTTTTATACCACCGTAACTCGGCTTTCTGACCCATAGGTATATGACATAAGATTTTATTCAGTAT
>CAZQTT010000084.1:0-9781 GCA_964596255.1 uncultured archaeon | reverse complement strand
CTAAAGGACTTTTCTAAGCCAAAAACATAAAATACTTTACGAACTACTGATTATAGTCTAAGTACTGGAGATTTAGGGCATTGTCAATTTCTTGAGATTTTATTATATAATTTCATAGTTCGCTTAATATATCGTTTCTTTTTTTCTCGTAGTCTTCAGTAGTAATTAAGCCCTTTTCATAGAGTTCTTTTAGATGTTGTAACCTTTTTTGCACATCACGATCAGTTTTAGGTTTATCTTTCTCTTTCGAGTTAAACTCTACCTTTGTTACTTTTTTATGAGGTATATCTAATGATAAAGAGAAATAGAGTTCTTGATTTTTTTCAGAGATGGAGATAGGCTCTGGCCAAAATCTCTCTAAAAGATCTTTAATAGATTTAATTATCGTTCTTGCTTGTGAGGGATTTGGAAAAACTATAGAGCCTTCCCAAGTAGTACTAGTTTGTAAAACCCCCAACTCTAAGTAATTTTGATCTGGCACATCATATCTAGAAGTATAATATTCTATATCATCTGAATATGAATAGCGTTTTAATGGATTTAACTTTTTAAGTTTAAAATACTCAACGTTCGTGATTTTTTGTAATGGCAAATCAATGAGATTCTCTCCATCTGTAAGCCAATAATCGTATATATTTTTAGTAGTTAAAACATATAAACCTTGCTTTAATCGCTTCTTAATACCAAAAACCTCACCTTTTAACTGATCCACCTCACCATAAACACCCTTCCTCACATGTAGAGCGCCTACAGGATAAGTGTCTACCACGTCTTCATCGTCTCGCATTGCTTCTTTTAATTTGGGCGGAATATTATTCTCTACAATAATTACATTACCAGCATATTTTCCCTTCTCACCCATAAAAACTTTAAACCGAACTATATCCCCCTTATCAGGTAAGTCTGGACCTACAACACCTGTCACATGAAAGAAAAAATCTACCTCATTCTCAAAACTAATAAAACCATAACCTCTTTTTTTCGAGAACCACTTTACCTCTCCTTCAAAGAACTCTTTTTCAGACCCTTCCATTATATATCTGCGTTACTGAATTTGTTTACTATATTATTTTCTATTTCTAAATTATTTTACTCGCATAAATATGCTAAAAAACACACTCTACCATACACAACAAAATATTCCAGAAGATTACTTCAAGCTTACAAAGAAGCTTACAAAAGCTCCGCTACTTAGAAGTGGGGAGAAAATGTTTAGTGTAGTTATCCTCTTTGACATTTTCATACTAAGTAAGCTTACAGAAGTAGGCAATATAACTTAGATTCAATTATCAAAGCCATGATAATGAGTCCTTCTTTCTCTCACACTTATTTGATAGCGGAAATGGAAATGAATCTTGAAACTCTACTCTGAATACTCTAATTAACCAATAAGAACAGTATAACCAATTTCCAAGTTTCAAGTTTTAAGGGGGAATTGGAAATATTCATCATCCACCCCTCTATAGTACAGTACGTTTTTGTGTGTGTTTTCGTCATACCATATACCATACACCATAACACTTACTCGTAAGCTATGGCCTTGAAGAAAGTTATGATGTTATTGAGAGCCTCCGTATTCCACCTGATTAATACAGTTCCGTCAATGGTTGCTTTATCCTCTAAGTTAATGTGCCTTACTTTCTTGGTTTTGGTATAACCTCTCTCCAGCTCCTCCTCCATGATCCTCACAATCTCTTTTAATAAGTCTCCATCATGCCTGAAAGTAAAGACAAAAGACCCTGATTCCTCTTCTTTCGCTATCTCATATATTCCTAACTTCTCAGCAAAGAATAGGTTTAAGGTACTGTCCGGTGAGAAATTATGATAGTCTAACAGTTGTTTACGTGATACATTGGTTATAGCAACTTGCAACATTTCGGTTATATTCCATACTGTCATATCCGGGTTCTCTTCTGCTTGCGGGTAATCGGAAACTATTTTCTCATTACACAATATATTGAGTGTGTCTCTATCAATTTTCCAGAGGTTAATAGCAATATCTGGGTAGTAGAAAATTAATGCGTTTTCAGGGGGGATATACGGAAAATCGAATATCTTTCGGAACATCTCCACCAAATTAAAGTCCTGATCTATCCCTTCATTATAGGCTTTAACCATTCGCTCTACAAGTTCGGAATATTTCTTATCTCCGTCATCCGCATTTATTCTGAAGTTCTCCAAAACCTCGGAATCAATATAGAAAGTAGCTTTCTGCTTCATATCTTCAACCCCCTCTATTTTTGATTTGTGGATTGATTTTTTGTTATTTACATACAATTATATCGATGGAAGCCTTTCCCTTCTTGTTCGTTCGTTCGGTTCATCATCGTTTTTTATCAGATGTACTTAGGTACCTTAAAAAGAGACTTCCGACGACGACACCAACTTCCCCAGGATGTACCTATATGTAGAGTTAAGAGGATAACTTCCACCACCACCAGCTCACCATATCACTAAGCCCTTACTATTTGGGTCCTTAACAAAATCCTTATACGGTTGCTTGAGAGTCTCAAGATAATCTTCAAAGTCTTTCTCAGCCTCTTCATCTGAAGTAAACTCTTTATCCCTCTCTCTTTCCCGCTCATCAACCTCATGGACCGTGCTTTTACTCCTGTTAAGTAATTCCGCTATCTCCTCATAACTAAAGCCTTCATCCCTACAAACCACAATGAAATTAGCTTCTCTCCTATCAACATTCTGCCTGTTACCTCTCCTTTTGGGATTAATACCCTTCTCAAATAACTCTAACTCTTTCTTCATTAACAAAGACTTTTTCTTACTGCCTCTCCATTTATTACGAGCATTAAATAATAACCTATTCGCTATTATCTTTGTGGTGGAGACAGCATGAGCAATTGAAAGCCTCTGCTTATACTCAAACAACTCCTTTAAAGTCTCAAAGTCTGCATCCTCTTCATGGGCCTGCTGGATTAACTGATCAGCCCTAACCTTAAAGTCCTTAATCGCTTCATTCTTGCCTGGTATATCTCCAAAATCATAAGCAAAGTATTCATCAACTAATTTATTCATCTCTGCTAAATAATCCATTATCTCACCACCCTAACTTCACTAACCGTTTACATTTCCTTGGTTTACATTTCTGGGAGACTCTCTTCCCAGGTAAGTAGCCATGAAGTGAGCACCAATGTTTTCCATACTGAATAGACACACCAGTTAATATCATGGTCACACCTCCTCTAATCTATACGTTCAACAAACTCTATACTGCCTTTAAACACAATATATTCACTGCCCTCACTTCTAATAACTATTTCATACTTTGTAACGGTTTCAACTTCACCAATAATAGTTATACCACTTACAAGACCAATCTTAACTTTATTTAAAGGCCTGTTCGCCAACTTAGGTATTCGATTATCTTCTTTCGGCTTATCCTTATTCTTGCATTCGTGCATATCGTAAGACTTCTTGTTCATACTCTTAAATCCGCAATCGCATTCATACATAACTTATCACCTCTATATTCTCAGATCGTATGAGTTAAGTTAGACCTTCCATAACCCTTTTTCTTGTAGAACGGACAAATCTCAGCCTCGTTTTTACGTAAAAAGATTTTCTGTCTCTTACAAATTGATTTACCGTCCTCATTGATTTCGTAGTGTCTGCATTCTTCACAGCTAACGTCAACATACACGACCAATTTCAACACCTCTAACGTACCCACTGTACTTGTGGTGGATTCCAAATCCTCTTAACCACCGATAGAGACTGAAGTTAATGTCCAGAGCCTCTATAGCCTTCGACATTAATATCGGCGATTCTGTTACTGTGGTTATGGGTGGAATCCCTAGAGTACTAGTTACTTGAGTAGCTTTATTGTTAACCAAATGGTTAACGAAATTCGTTTATTCGTATAGTGCGCTATGTACTAAATATTTAGTGCTAAATATGGTGTTACTTCCACCTCATCGCTGAGGGTGGAGACCAACCTACTTTCATTTCAAGATATTGCTCGATCATCTCATCGCTGGCTATAACCATCTCATACCTATGCTGTGGGTGTATCACTGTTTCAGACGTGCTTAATCCCTTGAGCGCACACAGCAGAACCAGAGTTGACCTTGAGAAAGCGCCGAATGTCAGCCTTAGGAGTTTGGTGACATCCGGAAAGTGGTGTATCTTAATCTCCTTCCTCCTATCGAACCGATTGGTCACTTCTCCCATCAAGAGTATATTTGGTTTTATATCCTTTTTATACTCAGCAAGACTCTTGCAGCGCTGTAAGAATACATCGTCTTTGATGAGTAGGTTCACACCCAGTTGAACAGCGTATATCTCTGCTTGCTTAAAACTCGTCAGCCTCGTTCCCTCAATTAAACTCAACAAGACATCTTGCAGATAGTTGGGATAGCAGTAAACACTTGTCTCTTCAACGGTGTGGTAGTCGCCATTGATGTCTTCATCCTTAACGAATTGCTCGATAGTTGGTTGTTTTCCTTTAACCGTAAACGTTAATTCAGGAATTCCGAACTCGGAAGCATCTTCGTTGTCCGATACATTTATATCTTTCCTATTATTATTTCTACTATCGTGCATAGTATTTTACCTCCAATATTTTTTTTCAGCTTCCTTCAACCTCAATTTCCATTTTGTTTTCTCCTTTTGTAGGGCATCCATCTATACAGTGGACATTCAGGAATCTCACAATCTCTTTTACCATCGTCATAGTGCCCCATGCAATCAAAACATTTGGCTTGCACTGCTGGTTTTAGTGTTAAGCGCTCTCCTCTTTGGTGTTTGTGCCATTCTGCATTACCTATTGCCCGCATCACTATTCACCTTCAATAATCTCCTCAATCTCCTTTTCAAGTTCCTCATCCTTACACAGCAGCGTAAGAGCTGCCGCCCTGGCGGTTGGCGATCCGAATATTGCCAAACGCTTTAAACTCTCTAAGTCGGCGGTCATTGTTCCTCCTTTCTTATGCTCAAGCTACCGTCATCGTTCATAATGCAAATAACTGAATCTCCTTTCCTTAAATCATTGTTGTTGGCCCATAATCGGGGTAATGAAATCATTAACGAACCGCCTTGTTCTGCAATTTTTCGTTCTCTAAACTTTAATTTACTCATGATAGTATTATACTCGTTGTTATAATAAATAAAGCTAATTAATCGTTTAGTTAGCTTAACAAAACGACTGTCGCCCTTCTTCAGTAATTTCCGACAGTCGTTAAAAGTTTTAAATTACCGACCTATTAACCGATAGTCGCTTATCACCGATATATTAAAATAAAAATTATAACCTACATTATACATGGCCAAAAAAGAATCAAAGGTTGAGTTAAAGATACTAAAAACTCTCTTAAACGGCGAAAAAACAACTGCTGAAATATGCAAAGAACTTGGATATATAAACAAAAAAGGTAAGACACAATACAATAACGTAGATGATCAGCTTGGTAATTTAGTAAATAAAGCCTTATTAAACTCTGAAAAACGTAAGATAGGAAAACCAGGCGGGCCACCCAGATATTACTGGATAAATCCTGATGAATTAATAATAGTAACATGGAAACGAGCTTTTGAACTTATTGAGGAAGAACTTGAACGGGAATTAACCTCTAAAGAAAAGAAAGAGATTTCCGAATATTCAGTAAGCTTAAAAAGAATGATTGGAGGTTATTTAAAAATAGGCACTACTCAAGACTTTGAAAGAGTATTTAAGATTATTTTTTCCATGCCTATCGGCAATCTATTAATGTTTAAAACCATAATTGATAACAAGAAAAAATACCATAAACGTAGAAGCTTTCCTCCAACTACTAAAATTATTGAAAAGAACTTGGATAGGTTTATAAAATTTACAAAAGAAGAAGATTTGTATGAAACTGAAGTAGAAACTATTTTTGCCGAAAATATGTGGGAAGCTACGAAAAACACTCTTAATATGGGATTAGTGGATGAGTGGAAGAACACAAATTTCTTTAGAAAAGAGCCTTTAATAACTTATGAACAATTTTATACCGCTATATCCATGGTTTCACTTCGTTTTAGTTAATCAACTTTCTCTAAGATTAACCTCTCTCGGTCAATTCTCCACCTAACTTGATCACCTTTCTTATCCCATGCTTTCAGCAAGTACAACAGGAAGTACATCATTAATTTAATTGATGAAGGATAAAGTTTAAAAGTTACACCATAGGTACATAAATTAGACCTTCGGTAACATATGATGTTGTTAAGGAAACTTATAAATACATGAGGTTTAATATGTGTACCTTGGGGATTGAAAATGGTAGATAGTACTAAATCTGAAATTTTATCTAAGGAGTTAAAGGTGGCTGCGGAGATATATAGATGCAACTATGTGACCAAGGAGAAGATTTGGTTTAATAAACTTGTCAAATTAATGAATGAGAAGGTTAACATGAGTAAAAGTACTGTTGTGAAGGCTCTTAACGTACTCTTTGATTGGGGGATAGTGAGAGGCGAATATGGTGAAACAGAAGAAAGAAGAGCTGGAAGATTATTAACGATTACTAGCGAACACAAAGAAACAATCAAGAAAGTTTATGAAAACTATTGGGAAGATGAGAACTAAAAAATTGTGTGATCAATTTGGATTATATAGGGTTAGATGATATCCAAAAACAAAATTTGTTACAGGTTGAGGCATACTCAAGAGAAGTATTAGAGTATGCGCATAGAGGGATTCCTAATTACCCTAATCATGGCTTCCAACACGCTGTTGGTGTAATCGAAACGTTAAATAACCTCTTCAGAATGTATGAAGCAAATGGAGTTAGTTTTAGCAAAAAAGAGAGGTTTATTCTTTATCTATCTTGTTGGTTGCATGATTGGGGTAATGTTAAAGTTCAGTCGGTGGAGGAGAGGAAATATCATGCACATTATTCTGCACAGATTATCACGAAACTAGAGAGTTATTTTAACTTTCTAGGTGATGACATTTTAGAGTGCGTAAAATATGTTGTAGCTTACCACAGCAGTAAAACAGATATTAGCAATGTTCCAAAAGAGATGGCTGAAGTTAGACTAAGATTGATTACAGCATTACTTAGAGTTGCAGATGCGTGCGACATTAGTTTTTCCAGAGCAAGTAAGATTTTATTTAAAATCTTGGAAGATTGCTTACCAGATGAGAATAAACCTTATTGGATAGCTCATCAATCGATCTTGAATATTGCTTTTTACAATTCGACTGTCATAATTGATGTTACTAGTGAAGAAGGAGCTGAAAAGTTGTTAGAAGAGTTTAGAAATGAAATTTCTGAGGTAAATACCGTCCTTTTAGAAGAAGGGCTACCAAAGATGAACATAGAGGTCAGAGAATTCAAATCGAGATGGGAATTGTAATTAATTTTTTTATTCTGTATTTTGTTAATTTAGTATTAATAATTAATCTAATACTACAGGTATAACTTTTGGAGTAGTCGTAATTTTTTTAATACTTATAGTTCTTTTTTAAGTGAGGATGGTGACAGGAGCTAAGAAATGACAACAAAAGAGAATGAGAATATTCCAACAAGCATTGAGGAAATATTTGAAGACATCTTGAAAAAAGATCCTAATTTAATAGTAACAAAAATAAAAGGAGAATTGAATAAACTAATTGAAGATTGTGTCTTAGAGAACTCTAGCTCAAATGAGATATACACTATAGGTCGAAGTGGCTTGCACCTTTTCGAGACCTTTTTTTCCGTGCTAATGGAACACGGTTTCAATGTAGGGGTTTTTAGAACATTTAGGCTGATGCAAATACAAATTATTAAAGGAGAGGAGATAAAAGAAAATGAGAACATTTTATTGCTTGTTGATGCAATCAATAAGGGAGATGAAATAGAAAAAGTTATTGACACATTAGGACAAAGCAGAATAAACAAAATCGTTGGTTATATAATTAGAGAAAATACAAAAGAAAAACTAAAGGAAAAGTATCCTAACATAGATTTTTGTTTCTTTCATATTGCTCAAGATAAGAAAGAATACGTTGGGAAGCATAATGAATTAACTACTTTTTTCCATTCAAAGCTTACCCCGTTAGACTCTGAACATCACTACAAGAAACTTATGATTAACACTAATGAAACAGATAAAGTGAAATATTTAGTAAAAGAGGCTTTAAAAAACACAATTGGCGTAGCCAGTAAAGATATCATAGAATCTACAGAGAAACTTCATTTTAATCCAAAAAATAACATTAAGTACAGTTTGGAGCTTGAGAACCGAGAGACTATCAAGGGTTTATATATCTCTAATGATATTAAAGGTTGTGTTGAGACCGATAGGTTGCAGGTACGCATAAGAGGAAGAGCTAAACATAGTTCTTTCGAATTCAGTTTATTACCTCTTTGCATTCCAGAGATATTAGACCCTTCTAATCTTTCAAAAATATGTATTGATTTAGGTATTGATTGTGGTGTAAGTAAACTATCTGATGAAAATCCTGAAAAAAAGATTAAGGTGTGCTTCTGTAGTGACTGCTTAGAAAAAATATTATCTAAGAGATTTAGTGAAGCTCTTATTGAGCAACTTAAAATGGTTTGCAAGGATGAAGGTTTTAATGTACATGGGACTTAAAGTCTTATGGGAAATTATATGTGGTCGATTCATTCGACTTTTTCAATAATCAACCTTTCCCGATCTATTCGCCACCTAACATTATCGCCTTTCTTTAAGCCTATGCTTTCAGCAAGCACAGATGGGAGGGTAACTTTTAATTGTCCTCCACTCTCATGTATTTTGTAAGCCTTCACAATATCACCCTAAAAGTAATCCTATTTCAAGGGTTATAAATCTTCCCATGTATAGGGTGAAAAAAACATAAGGGTTGTATAACTACTACCCATAGAAAAATAATGTTTTGTAAGGAGAGTTAGCCCCGGTGAGGTAGGGGATATCCTGGGAGTCTCCGGAACTTCCAACCCGGGTTCGAGTCCCGGCCGGGGCATCTTTATTTCGATTTCTGTGCCCTCTCATACTTTCAGGCAGGCGTATAGCCTTAAATAAATTTTTCTTTTAGTCTAAATTATGAGAATGGGATTTGTAGTCGAAAATTCAAAGCCTACTGAGTTCAAGATACCAAATTTTGGATCAGAAAAACCTGAAAGAATGGTTTGACAGCCTATTAGAGTTTGCCAAGAATGAAGAATCAGAAGACATCCTAACACTGGTCTATTTTGTAGAGATGTTAAACGGGAAAGATTCTTGGAGTGAAAGGAATTAAAAGGTGTTAACAAATGGAGTCAAGAATCAACCCAAGAAAAAGCCCGCAACCAATGAATGCCCAAAAAGTGGGGACACTAAACGCCTATATTTTTGTGTTAGAGGAATACAAAAACGCTCACTACCTGAGGATATATGCTAGTGACGGCCCTATCTTCATCAAGATGGTTCCACGGAAAATTTTGGAATATAGCTATGATGCTGTGAGCTGGCACCGAATTCCCCAGTTTCGGAGGAATACAACTACCTCGAAGACCTTTTGATGGTACATGGGGCATGGGGGCAACCTTGTGAAAAAAGGAGAGATAACACAAAAACTCCACAAAAACACCCCAGAAATGACCCAGCGATTAAGTAAAGAAGAATGAATGGTTTTTCACTACTCTAATCGAATTAAAATGTCCCCCAGAGATACTTCAACTGCTAGGAAAAACCCCGGGAAAAACCCCGGACTATTGAAGTACTTGCCCAGAAGCTGAATAAATCCAGGCCACAGTCTGGGTTAAGGGCAGAGTGTTAATTTACATGATGATAAGAGAGGAGATCGCAAGACGGGTTCAATAAAATAAAATATTAT
>CAZQTT010000083.1:0-9808 GCA_964596255.1 uncultured archaeon | reverse complement strand
CCATAAATATTCTAAAGCCCTGCTAATATTATTACTTTACGATGTACTGATAATAAGATAATAAACCGTCTAAAAACGTTGTCAAGCAATAACCAAAAAAGAAAACCAAAAACCAAAAGAAAAATTTAAATCCAATCTACTTGCTCTTACTGCGATGACTAATAATACCAAGAACTTTCTGGGAAAATACTGGCACTGGTTTTTTATCGCTATAGCGATCATCATAAGCCTTTACATAAGAATTGTAAATCCCTGGGACTCAGTTTTCACCTGGACCGTAAGACTAAGTGGAAATGACCCCTGGTATTATTACAGGATAACTCAGAATTTATTGGCTCATTTTCCAACCAGTATATGGTTCGACTCATTTACTCAATATCCTTATGGTAGCCACATACACTTTGGACCGTTTGTAGTGTATTTAGGTGCGATTTTAGCCAAATTAGGTGGAGCGAGCACTCCAGAGGCGCTAAGAGGTGTTCTTGCATTTATTCCTGCAATTGGAGGTACCTTACTGGTATTTCCCGCTTATTTATTTACCAAAGAGTTCATTAACAAAAAAGCCGGTGTAATCGCAGCCCTTCTAATCATTATGGTTCCAGGACAGCTTCTACACAGAAGCGTTTTGAGCTTTAACGACCATCATATTTGGGAAGTAGTTTGGATGATTTCTGTATTGGCTTTATTTGCTTATTCAGTTAATAGTTGGAGCGGTAGAAGTGTTAGAGAGAATTTAAACAAGCTAAGCACTCTAGCAGCACCAGTTTTCACTGGAGTAGCTTTAGGTCTTTATTTGGATACCTGGCCTCCTGGGTTCATTATTGGATTGATTTTAGTAAGTTACATCTTCTTTGTTTTCATCCTCAAAAGATTCCTCTCAACAGATACTGACAATCTTGTATATATAGGAGTAATAACTTTTATTACAGCATCTTTAATTTATTTGCCTTTTTCATTTATGCATCCAGAAATGCACACTACCCGTTACTCTCCCTTCCAGCTCTTGATGCTACTGGGTTTAGCATTTGTCTTAGTTATATTTCACGGAATCGACGTTGTCCAGAGAAAAGGGTATTATGAGAGAATCGGCGTCAAAGAAAGTTATGCATTTCCACTCAGTATTATAGTTGTTGCAGCTGTAGTAATAGGCACTCTAGCAACAGTTTCTTCTCATTTCCTTGCACTTTTAATGAAAATAGTGCACGTAACTCAAGCTTCTGGTGGAGCACTGACGGTGGCTGAAGTACAACCCTTCTTCACCATGGGCGGGGGTCAGTTCAGCTTATTCCCCGCATGGTCCACATTCGCCGCCACCTTCTTTTTCGCAATCCCTGGAATAATTTACACCTTCATCAGATTCATATTAAAGGAAAGGAACAGTCTCTATCTCCTCGCCATTTTATGGGGCATAGCCATGCTCATAGCTTTGGCGGGCCAGAACAGGTTCGCCTACTACTTCGGAGCAGTCTCAGCAATCTTCGCCGCCATCATGGTCGACGCCATACTGAGATACCTCAACTTCTATGAAGCAGTTTCTGGAGGCATCGAAAGGCTCAAGAAAGTAGGCTACATCCGTCTAGCAGTATCAATCCTTATCATATTGATATTATTCTATCCCACCCTAACCATGGCCAACCAGCAAAGCCAATACGCGGGTGGAATGCCTCAACCCTGGTTCGACACACTCACCTGGATGCGCAGCAACACCCCAGACCAGGAGTTCTACGACCAATATTACTACCAGATATACGAACCCAATCAAGAAGGCAGATACCCCTACCCCCAGGGGACCTACGGAGTGATGAGCTGGTGGGACTACGGCCACTGGATAGAAACAATAGCTCATCGTATGCCCAACGCTAACCCCTTCCAGCATGGAATAGGTAAAAAAGAGCCGTTTAAACCAGGAGCAGCTCCCTTCTTCACAGCTCTTAACGAAACCTACGCTAACAACATTTCCAACCAATTAGGAGTAAAATTCGTGATAACTGATGTAGAAATGGCTACCGGAAAGTTTTACGCCATGGGTGCCTGGGCACATGGATCAACAGGCAAAGTTCAGAATATTTACTATAGAGGTGGTGGCTACGTTTATTCCACTCCCCAGGGCCAAGTAGGAATTGCTACCTCCCAATACCAGATCCCCTCAAATGGTGAAGTTATTACCACCATGAACATCCCCTCTCAGAACTACTACCGGACCATGGAAGCCAAATTCCACATATTTGATGGTGACGGCCTTGAGAACTATAGAATGGTCTATGAAAGCGGTTTTGCTGGCACGAATAGTCAATCAGGATTCATGGAGATAATGAACCGACTCATTTACAATAAATATTACTCCCAGCAAATGGAACAAGAACAAATGGAGATAAAATCAACAGGATACGTCAAAGTATTCGAATACGTTGAAGGCGCCACAATCAAGGGCACAATTGACGAAGAAGTATCCCAGGTGACCATCAACGCCACCATCCAGACCAACCAGGGAAGAACCTACGCATACCAACAAAAAGTAGAACCTCAAAACGGTCAATACCAGTTCACTGTACCTTACGCTCAGAACACTACATATCCAGTTAAGCCAGTAACCCCATATACCTTAACGGCTGGCAATATAACTAAAACAATCTCCCTGGCAGATGAGGACCTGAAGGGCAAAAAGATTACTATTGACTTTACATAAAGATGTAGGTAGATATAACTCAATCGGTTGACACAGTAAGAGGCAAAAAACTCACTGTTAAAGTTGAAGAGAAAACTGTAAACATATTGATTACCTACCACACATAGATGGAGCGATGGATTATGGTACCACATTAGAGGACCTTATAGGATCTCTCACCTATCCAGAGGAAGTCATAAAAAGTCATTTGAATCGTTTTGTTGCCCACAAGAGATCAAATCATCATCTTGAAAGAATTGTTTACGAACATGAAGGAAAAAACCACAGTGACTTTTTATATGTCTCACGTTGATAAATATATGGAGGAGGAGTTTATGAAGATAAAATATTATCCTGATGCAGATGCCCTAGATAAGAGTTAGTGATGATAAACCGGATTATGGAGAAGAGGCGGGTGAGGAGATGGTATTGCATTACACCAAGGATGGTAAGCTAGTAAAAATAGAGATACTCAATGCTTCAAGAACAATAATGAATTTCTTGGAACCTATTTTGAGCCAGAAATCTATGGCAAAAGTTTCTTACTGATACTGATATAATTAGATATTGATATAGCTTCTGTTCAAGAATTGAGTATGCGAGGCAAAAGTCTTGAACCTCACATACATGGCGTTTACTTCAGGATCAAATTCCCTTTCATCTCTTTACCCACTTTAAATTGGATAGCGCTATTTCATCTTTTTACCTCATCTAAATGCCACTTCTGGTGTCAGCATGATGCTATGGCCTTGGCTTTAAAAGAAGGGATCAAAGAGATAAGACTGAAAAGAGCAATAGAGCTCTACGTATCTGGAGAAGCAAGTATTAAACAGGCGGCCCGAATTGCTGACGTAAGCCTGGCAAAATGTTTGAAATAGCTAGAGGGAAGGGATTACCAGTACAAATCGACCCAGATGAAATTGAGAACGACGTTGAGGCGCTCAAATGATTATAGTCGACTCTTATGCACTCATCTTTGAGCAATGTAGAAAGACTCGATCTGATTCCTGAAAATAAACTTTTAATTCCAGAAAAAGTTCTAAAAGAAATCACTGAAGAACCAACTAAAAAAACCTTAACTGGATTAGATGAGCGGGTTGCAATTCCTAAAGAAGGCACTAAAAGAAGGTCTTTGAAGATTTTAGGAGATGAAAAAGAAACCGGCGATTCTGATGTTTTGGCTTTGTTTCTGGATTACCCAGAGTATACCGTCGCCACTGATGATAAGAGGCTGAGAAATGTATGTAGGGCTTTGGGGGCGAGAGTCACCGGAACACTTGGTTTTATAATTTACTCAGTAGAAACTGGGAAATTGGATAAAGATGAGTCTATAAAGCTTTTAAGGGAACTGGATGCTACGGGATCTAGAATGAGTATTGACCTTTATGAGAAAGTTAGAGAGATTATAGAGAAATTATAATTTCCAATGAGGCAACAGTTACTCATGTTGATAGATATATAGAGGAGGAATCCATAAAGATAATAATACTGACCTGATGCAGACGCTCTGGATATAAGAATTAGTGATGATACACCGGATCACGGAGAAGGGGCTCGAGAGGAAATGATATTGCATTACACCAAGGAAGGTAAACTGGTAAAAATAGAGATACTCAATGCTTCAATAACAATAATGAATTTCCTGGAACCTATTTTGAGCCAGAAATCTATGGCAAAGACTGCCACTGATACCAATCAGCAACCCTTTCTAATAGAAAAGATGCTGTAGAAAGATTATTATAAATTGGTTACAGCATTTTATTAATGTTTGTTAACAGAGAAGACGAGCTGGGGTTCCTGGAAAGAAAGTGGGAGAAATTGGAGGAATCTCCTCAGTTGATAATCATCTATGGCAGAAGGAGAGTGGGTAAAACAACCTTAATCAAAAAATTCATGGAAGGGAAAAAAGGTACATACCTTCTTATAACCAGTGACTCCATAAATGAGAACCTGAAAGAGATGAAGAACAGGTTTGCTGAACTTACGGGGAAGGATTATTTCAAGAATCTGGATGTGGGTCTGGTGGAGCTATTCAGGTACCTAAATGACGAAATTGATGAAAGGATTGTTATAGCTCTGGACGAATTTCAGTATCTTATGCCTATCCAGAAAGGTGTCTTGAGTACTTTTCAGAAGATTTGGGACGAGAATCTGGCTGATTCAAAAGTTTTTCTCATACTGTGCGGTTCCAGCATCGGTATGATGGAGCATATTTTAGAGCACAGGAGCCCACTTTATGGAAGGAGAACGGGACAGTGGAAGATCACTCATTTCACCGTAGAGGCAATAAGAGAAATGTTCTCTCATAAGAGTCCTGAAGAGATAATCAAGATTTACTCAGTTCTGGGAGGGACACCTTTTTATCTTGACCAAGTAGATGACGAGCTTAGCATAGAAGAAAATATTAAGAATAAGATTCTCTCAAAAGGTGAGATACTGTATGAGGAACCTGAGTTTTTGCTGAGGGAAGAGCTAAGGGAGCCTAGGGTTTACAAGTTGATCTTGAAGTATATTGCTTTGGGTTACACGAGCCTTGGTGAAATATTGAACGTCACAGGTATGGATAGAGGTAATATCTCACGTTATCTTGAGACGCTGGAGCGCCTTGAGTTGCTGGGTTATGAATTACCCTATGGAAAAAGGAAGCGAGGAAAATATTACATAAGAGATAACTTCTTTAACTTCTGGTTCCGCTTTGTTTATCCCAACCAGAGCGATCTGGAAATCGGGAGAGTTGATGAGGTTTATAATAAGATTTTGAAGGACATAAACACCTATTATGGGATGGCTTTCGAGCGTCTAGTTGTGGAAATGCTCAAACTCAAACTTCTGGACTTCGGACAAGAGAATGTGTCGAGGTGGTGGCACAAGGGGAAAGAGATAGACGCTCTGGCTTATAACGAGGAGAAAATGATTATGATTGAAGTTAAATGGAAAGATTTAAGCTGGAAAGAGGGAAAAAAAATTTTGAATGATTTGGAGATAAAATCGGAGTTTGTGGACTTTGAAGGGGATAAAGAGTTTTGTTTAATAGCCAAGAGTGTGGAAGGAAAGGAGAATCTGAATGCACTTGATTTGAATGATTTGATAAATGATAAATGTGTATAATTGATTAAACAGCAGCCAGAAATATCTAAATTCTCTGTATGGGCTTATAATGTGGATAACCAATGAGGGCAGTGTTAATAATTGTTAACAGGCCTGATACTGATAAATGGGTAGATTGGAGAAAAAGGAAAGGAGATAAAACAGTATGAAACCTTTCGAGAAATGTCCGGTTTGTGGAGGAGAGATTGAAGAGAGAGAGGTAGAGAAGTTATTGAGGGGTGGCGTTCACACAGCTGCCATAAAAGTGAGGGCAGAGGTATGTATGCACTGCGGTGAGCGCCTATATTCTCAGGAGACTGTAAAACGGTTTGAAGAGATAAGAAGAAAACTTGAAAGTGGAGAAGTATCTGCATTCAAACAAATGGGAAAATCTTTTCAAGTTGTTTAATAATAATTTAAAGTTAATAAAGTCCTCTTTTATTTATCACTCTCACAGCCTCCAGCTTCTTATATCAACTTCTTCCATTCCATTCCATTCTATTCTATTCTATATCCTCCAGAAGCTCTTCAAACCACCCTTGAATACATTCCCTCACCCAAGGTATTGACGATAACCTGTTCGATTACTGTGGTGTAGCCTACTGAGGTAGAAGAGCTCGCAAAACTTCTGGATGTCAGCAAAGAAGATGCTAGGGCCCTGGCTTTAAAAGAAGGGATTAAAGAGATAAGGATGAGAAGAGCAATAGAGCTCTATGTCTCTGGAGAAGCAAGTGTTAAACAGGCAGCCCGAATTGCTGACGTAAGCTTTGCAAAATGGAGCTTAAAACCAGAACAGGTCTCAATTTCTTTCCGATTAAATCGGTGAATGGCAGCTATAAGATCAGGATATCTCCTGGTTCAAAACTCAAAGATCTCTTCGGCATCCTCGCCCTCTCTGAGGAGTCTGATGTATGATTGCAGTTTTAGGTTATCTAAGCTTTGGATTTTCTCTATCTTTAGGGTTACCTTTGACCTCTCAGGAAGTTCGAGCTTTTCAATCGGTATAAATACTCCCTTCTCGTAAAGAGCCTCAATTATGTGTGTCATACTTTCGATATAGGGTTAAGATGTTAAAAAGTTTTTTAATTCATCACTAGAGACAATTGAATATGAACTGAAATAGTGGAATATGACACTATCTTTGTTGGTAATTGAAATCCGTATGCACCATATGAAACTGTATTAAAGAAAGCAGAAGACGGAAGGATTTGTTATGGAGTTAGCAGAATCTCGAAAATAAAAATACTTAAAAACAAAAACTATTGCTTTATATTTAGAATGATTTTTACGGAGCATGCAAAGGATTAGGTTAAAAGAATACGAAATAGACGAATCTGATATCGATAGTGTTCTAAGGAACTATGAAGCAATGTTTTTGGACTTGAAAACGGGCAGAAATATAGCTGTGGAACGCTGGACTGAAGTTAAACATCTGGTTGTAGTTTTCGAGAAGAATGATACAGTCGTAATAATTACAAATTCCTGCGGTAAAATTGATAAGGTTAGAAAGAGATTAGAGAAAGGAAGGTGGCTAGAGTTATGAACGCTAAACACAAAAAGGCGGATATACTTCACTTAAAGTTCTTGGATGAGAAATCAGTTGATTCTGAGATGGTAAATGATGATGTAGTCGCCTATTACAACGAGAATGGAGATCTTCGGTTTTGAGATCTGGAGGGCTAGAGAATTAATTCTCCCGCAATTCTTGCAGCTGATAAAAGAAGTGAAAGGTGTTTAACCAAAATCGACCGGTAATATTAAAAGTTAGTAGCTCTCATTTACCCAACCAAAAATGACAATGCTCACAGGAAACTAAATTATCTGGAAAAATAGTTTACGAACATGAAGGAAAAAACCACAGTGACTTTTTATATATCTCCGCGATAGATACTATAAGGGAGGAGTATATGAAGATAAAATATTATCCTGATGCAGATGCTCTAGATATAAGAGTTAGTGATGATAAACCGGATTATGGAGAAGAGGCGGGTGAGGAGATGGTATCGCATTACACCAAGGATGGTAAGATAGTAAAAATAGAAATACTCTTCCTTTCATCCTGATCTACTTTTCATTCTATCCACTTTCCGCAAGTGGTGTAGGGGAACATAAAATTTGGTGTATCGATTTCCCTTAGAATCAATAAATGGGCCATTTCTATCCTTAACCATAACCGTAGCCCTCTTGGTTATCCGGTCGACGAACCCCTCATAAGTCCCCCCATCATATTCGAACGAAACAGTGTCTCCCACACGTAAATTGTAGCTCTTGTGGGCTATTTCTGTCTGAGTGACTAACTGGTGGGTTACATCGGTGTGACCGAAGATATTGCCGGCCAGGCGTTTAAAGGGAGGTCTGGAACAGCTTGAAGTGCCAAATAATATGTACTCGATGAAGTGAACTATCTCATGCTCCAGAACACGCATCGTAACTTCCAGACGGTCCTTACAGATCACGCCGTTAACCCTGATCTCTCGCTTGATGTCATTAAATGTCTGGAAGACAAGAGTGGTGGATAAAGATATCATGAAACCATTGTCCTTCAAGAGCTGTGTTTTTCCTGCTGCTCTGGTCATGCGTTTAGAAAGGCGGAAACGCATCTTATCATTGTAATTGGTGGTGAAGAAGCCATCGAAGAATTTCTGGTCATACAACTCAAATAAAAGCCTCAGATCAGATGCAGCGATCAAAGTGTAGTTGCCCCCACACAGATTATCTGACTGTGTGAGGACTCTACCATATATCTCCTGGAACTTTTCTTCGATCTCCTGGGGTGTATATGTCAGGTCAAGGAATTCCCCCTTCCTCATTTCCATCGCTCATACCAAAGCGAGATAAATGATTTACTGTGTACTGGAGTAGGATTAGCACTTTCTAAAGAGGCTCGTATTTTAGTCCATAATCCGAAAAAACCCTAAAATCTCTATCGCAGGTTAAGACAGGTTTATCGTGTGCGATGGCGGTTGCCGCTATCAATAGATCCTTAGCCGGAGGAACACTACCCTTTTTCTTTAGATCTCTAAATGTCTCTCCACCGATCCTGGCACTTCTCTCATCAAACTCTATTTTGGGTAGTTTTTCGATCATGAGCCCCTCTTTCTCCTTTAAGGTTCCGCAATAAAGTTCAAAAAGCGTAATAGTGGTTATCCCATAGTTTAATTCTCTGTCACTTAGATTCTTCAATATTGTTTCATTCCCTCCAAAGATCTCCATAACTACACTTGTGTCAATGACTGCATCCATTCTTCTACCTCTTTAAGCTCTTTTTTAAGCTCTTTTATTTCTTCTTCATTTCTGGTTCCAAAACCGATCGACAGAATATCGGAATTTCCCTGCTTTTTTATGAGACTCCGGATAACTTCAGAAAAGCTCTTCTTACCTTTTACCTTCACCAGCTCGTTATATACATCATCAGCAATGGTTATTGTTTTTCCCATATTTTCATGCATGCATGCATTAAATATAAATTTTGCTCTCATTCCACAAAATAGACGTAGAAAACTCTCCTAATCTAATTAGCGAGATTTTTCTCATTAACCTTAAGCAAAATCGTAAGCCCATATTCAGGAACCATTCTCGTCTATCCTCTCCCTTAAAGCCCTGGCCACATCAATAATCGCTGGTGCCATAGCCTTATTTACCTTGATAGTGTAGACACCCACCTTCTTCTCTTCCCGGTACTCCATCCTGGCGTATTTCACGTTAGCCCAGTAAGCAATACCCTCTTCAGCATACTTTTTGGCGAAATACTCTATCTTGGTGGACATGGGAACGCTGGAGAACACCACTCCCTCAGCCCAAGTAGCTGCTAATGGCGCGTCTGGAGAGACGCCCTGGATCATAGACTCCAAAAACTCGTCCACAGACTCGAACATCACATCCTCTAAAATAACTATCTTGTTAACCCCTCTAAACTCAACCTCAGTCATATGTCTTAATGCTTTAACCATTACTTCTTTTTTCTCCCTCTCTCTTAGCTTATCTACCAACAAAATATAACTTCAATAACACCTATGTGGAACCCTTACCGGGTAATCAGATCCGTATTATTTAATA
>CAZQTT010000082.1:0-9830 GCA_964596255.1 uncultured archaeon | reverse complement strand
TCGGATACGAGTTAGGAGTGATCAGCGTTGATGAAGAAGCGACCATAGTATTCTTTGCCATAATAACCTGTCTGCTATCCCCCACCCTATTCAGGCTCTTTTATGGAAGAATAAAAGATAAAAGATAAAAGATAAACCTTACGCAAATAAGAGGATCAAACGGTTTGGCTAAATTGCATTAATTTAAAAGGGAATGACGGTTTCAATGGCATTGTTGTGGCGTTCGTGGGGCCAGCGTAGGGGGTATATCCCATATTTTTTGCTCCCCTCGGATACTACACAAAGTGTTTTCATTTTTACCCATTTAGATATGGGCTTCTCAGTCTATTATCTTTTCGGGCTGCAAACAAATTGGTCGACAATGCAACATATCAAATGCACCATGCTGGAACCCCAACCGGTTTCAAGTCTCAAGATTAAACCCCAAAATAATTGAACCTTCCAAGTTAAAAACCTCAAATCATAGGAGTTGTAATACAATCAAAAAACAAACTTGTAATACAATTAAATAATCCTGACAGGAGAGGAGATAAGATGGGAATTGTGGACGAGCTCAAAAAGAAGTTGCAAGGTGACCCTCACCAAATGGTAGAGGTTTTGGTGGATGAAATAGACAGATTGATAGCATCCTCATGGAGCAAGGTCGATGAGAAAAGAGTTGGCAGTGGAAACGGGGAAAGAGCGGATTACGAATTTCTTTATCAGGCTGAATGGGATCAGGTTGGGGTGGAAATGAACTACAAGCATCCCCATATCGAGATGGTGATCAAATCACCCAAGAAGATGTTGGAGCACAAGATAACTGTTTCAGAATTCGTGGAAAAGAAGGGGCTGAAGCTCCAACTCAAGAACCAGGAAGAGCTAAAAAAGACGGTGAAGGGGCTGATAAATAAAATAGAGGAAAGATAACAACTCAACCCTGTATTATTTTTCTTCCCTGATCATTGAGGTTATTATCCACAATTACTTTGAGTAAGGTGGAAAAAGCGGGACCACTGTACCTATGAGCTATACCTTTTTATATATTAACTCTAATAGTTAATAAGCATCATTCCGGTATTTATTGGTTTGACTTCAAGTTGAGTATAGGATTAATATATCTGGGATTAAAAATCTATAAAAGATGGTCAAGATAGGTATCTCGGGTAAAGGAGGGGTGGGAAAGACCACCCTTGCTGCAGTGCTGGCCCACATGTTCGCTGAAGAGGGTTATGCAGTTACTGCTATCGATTGTGATTCTTCATATAATCTACCCCATGTTCTGGGAGTTAAGGAGAATATAAAACCGCTCTCAGAGCTGAAGGATGTCATTCAAGAGCGGGTGGTGATGGAGGGTGGGATGTTCAGATACAATCCCAGGGTGGATGATGTGCTCAGAGATCATTCCGTGTTGAACGAAGATGAGGTGAGGGTAGCGGTTCTGGGCACCATCGAGAAGGGGGGTGAAGGCTGTTTCTGCCCTGAGAACGCCTTCCTCAAGGCCATACTGAGACATGCCATCTTTAAGCGAGATGAAGTGCTGATACTGGATATGGAAGCAGGAATAGAGCATCTGGGCAGAGGGACTGCTAAAGGTGTCGACTTGCTTATAGCTGTTGTGGAGCCGGGGATGAGGAGCTTTGAAACCCTCAACAGGATAAGAAGGCTGGCTAATGATATTGGCATAAATAAGCTGGCAGTGGTGGTGAACAAGTTCTTAGACACTGAAGAAAGCAAAAATATGGTAGAAGAATTAGATGTTCCCGTGCTGGGTGTCATACCCTTTGATCAGTGTTTTGTAGAGGCTGACTTAAAGGATTCACCTCCTTATAAGGTATGCAAGCTAAATGAGTTTACGAAGATAAAAGAGAACCTTATGGCTCTTGTGGGGGATAGCGGTTGAAAGTAGCCATAATACAGAGAGGATATCACGGAATACAATCTGCCCGAGAGATATCCAAAAAGTATCAAGTAGTCACTCACCACCTCCCTGAAGAGCTTCCGGAGCTGTTGGAAGAAGTGGAGATACCTGAAGAGATTTTTGGTGCGGATCTGATCATCAGTTACGCCCACCATCCTGACGTGAACCTTGAGGTTGTGAAAAGGTTTAGAGGCACAGTTTTTATCACCGGAAAAGGCGGTTCGAAGTCCCAGCTGCTAAAAGAAGCTGAGAAGAACGGTACCACATTGTTTGTAGAGCAAATCTGCTGTAGTGTTAATCCAGACAAGGCAAACATGGAGTTTTTCCAGTATTTTGGGAGGCCGGAGTTCGAGGTTCAGCTCGATCTGGATAAGAAGAAAATAGAAGATGTGAGGGTCATAAGGACTGCCTTTTGTGGAGCAACCCATTTCGTGGCCCAAAACCTTAGGGGTGCTGACATCGATAAGGCCCCTTCTCTGGCAGGTTACTATACTCAAGTTTACCCCTGTCTGGCTTCCCGGGGTATTGATGGAAAGATACACCTTGCAGCAAAAATACACCTCAAGGCCATGGAAAGAGCTATCCGCAAGGCGCTTTCAGAAAGTGGACAGAGTGTTGGCGATGATGCTCAGGAGTAAAATGGCGCTGGTGAATGCATTGGCGTTGAAGAATGCGATCTGAATCCTCTTCTCGTCGTAATTTTCTCCTACAATGGCATGCTGGTAGATGAGTAGGAGGGCCATTACCGCAATCCCCGCCACCGCAATGATGTTCAACCCATAGAGATAAAGGGAGTAAACAATGAGGAAGAAAAAGATGGCGTGGTTTAAAGCAGAGGCGGTCAAAGCATTTTTAATCCCGAAATGGGCGCCTATGGAATGAAGTTTATACTT
Organism: uncultured archaeon; assembly: GCA_964596255.1. GTDB lineage: Archaea > Halobacteriota > Archaeoglobi > Archaeoglobales > Archaeoglobaceae > JdFR-22. Next base: position 7,037 of record CAZQTT010000082.1, on the reverse strand, counting down.
TTTGTCGAACTCGATATCCTGTAACCCATATATAATATCGAAACCCGCAACCCAGAAGACCACTCCCGCACCCAGTAGAGTTATCATGAACTCTCCACCAAGAGGATTAAAGGAATTGCTCACCGCTATCCAACCTCCCAGCGGTGCGTAAGCCAAATTCAAGCCCAGCACGTAATGACTGAGGCAGGTAAAGCGCTTTAGGTAGGGATAAATCAGGGCTGTGAAAGCAGGTATGGGGGAAAGGATAAATGCTGTCTCGTTAATCAAATAGGCGGAGGAAAAGAACACAATGGCGGAGATAATGGTTATAGCATAGCTCTCCCTTAAAGAGATCTCACCACTGGGTAAATGGCGGCCGGCGGTTCGAGGGTTTAAGGCATCTATGTCCCTGTCTATTATTCTGTTCAGGGTCATTGCCAGGGTCCGCATTCCCGTAAAAGCGATTAGAATGAGTATAAATATTCTCAGAGAAAATAACCCGGAAGCTGAGAGGAAGGCTCCGGCATAAGCGAATGGCAGAGCAAATAGAGTATGCTCGATCTTTATGAAATCGGTGTAAGCTTTCAATCTGCCAATCATCAGGTAGCCGAATTAATAATGGTAAGATTAAGGTTTTGGTTTATTCTAATTAGATACGGTAGTATAAACCAAAAATAAAAAAATGATTGCAGTCCATGAAATGCGTATGTTCAAAGATGCTCGTGAAGCTGCTGAATCGGCAGTATTTTCCATGCTTCTGGAAGTGTCGGCCAACCCCAAGTCGGGTAATGTGGATAGGGGACATGATTTCCCTGATATGAGATACGAACATTTCCTGCTTTCCGCTCTCAGGTCTTATTCCGTGTTCTTAGAGGCTGCAGAGAGGCAGCGGAACATTGGAGAGCTAATTCTAAAAGCAGTCCAAAGGTCCTCAGCTCGAACAGGAAATATTCATTTTGGGTCATTTCTACTCCTTGTGCCGCTGGTGTACAGCTGGGAAGGAGATGCGGGGGAAATAACATCGAAAGCCATTTCATCCCTAAAAAACACCGACTGGGAGGGATCTCTGGCTGTACTGGAAGCGTATAACCTATTGGGTGCCAGGGTGATGAATGCCCACCAGTTGAGCCTTAAAAATAAGAACACAGAAAAGGCTCTTAGAGAAGAAGAGCTGAACTTATATCAGTGGATGGATAGGGCTCCCACCCAAAACATCATAGCTCAGGAGCTCACCAGAAGTTATAAGCACAGTCTGTGGGGCTCCCGGCTATTAAAGGGGTTTGTGGAAGAGGAGGATGATATAAATACGGCAGTAGTTCTCACCTACCACAAGCTGCTCTCGGAATTGCCGGACCCCCTGATAATCTCCAAACACGGGGAAGAAGTTGCGGAAGAAGTGATGGATAAAGCCAGGCAAGCAATGGAAAAGAGAAAGTTTGAGGATCTGGATGAAGAATTGATATCCAGGGGGATAAATCCGGGGACCATCGCTGACCTGATCTCTTCATCGATCTTTCTGGCTCTTGCGGAGGGATTAACATTTTAACTCTTGCAGATGTTGGTCTGCTGAACGGAATAAATGAGGTTATAGGGGTTACTCATGGAGAATGGTTGAACACTGCTCCGCTGGGGATAATTGTTGAGGATGAAAACTCTACTTCAGCCAGAATCAAATTATATAAGTCCCACACCAGAGCCAATATCGAGAGGGGAGCTTCTTTATGGGTCAATGTGATTTACGACCCATTCATGTTCGTCATATCCTCATTTGAAGACCTCAAAAAGGACTATTTTGAATCAGTGGACCCGCCTGTTATCAGGAATTCACTTTCCTGGGCGAAAATGGAGACAACATTGAATGGAAGTTTTGTCAACCTTCATTTAGTGGATGGCGAAGTAGTAGACCATTTCAGGGTCAGGGCGGTGAATAGAGGGTTCAATGCTCTTATTGAGGCTTTAGTGCATGCTACCAGATACGGAAAATCAGGGAAAGAGGAGTTAAAGAATAGGATTTACTATTACGGTAACATTGTGGAGAAGTGCGGGAGAAAAGAAGAGAAAGAGGCGTTCGAGCTCCTTATGAGCTACACTGGGTTGTCATCAAGTTTATAAAACGCCTAAATCATTGCTATACATGGAGTGGTTTGAGGAAACTATAGACAACACCCTGGGATTGAAGGTGGGAGTTAAGCAGAAGCTCTATGAGCACTCAGGAATCCAGCACATCGAAATTTTTGATACCTCGCTGGGGAAGATGCTGGTCATCGACCATAAGATCCAGTTGATAGAGGAGTACGAGCCTTCCTACCACGAGATGCTGGTCCATGTCCCCATGATGCTCCATGAAAACCCTCAGAAAGTCCTGATAATCGGTGGAGGAGATGGTGGGACTGCCAGAGAAGTTTTGAAGCATGCCCCTCAAGAAGTGGTCATGGTGGAAGTTGATGAGCAAGTGGTTCAGGCCAGCAAAGAGCACATGGGAATAGATGCTGGGGCTCTGGAAGATCCCAGATTGAATCTGTTGTTCGAGAACGGGATCGAATACGTCAAGAATACTAAAGAAAGATTTGACGTGTTGGTCGTTGATGGAACCGACCCCACTCCTGTCAGCGAAGCACTTTTCACCGAAGAATTCTATAATCGGTGCTCCCGGGTAGCGGACTACTTCTCCATCCAGAGTCAGAGTCCACTGCTCCAGAAAGCAGATTTCATAGAGGTTTACCGTAAAACCGCTGTATTTGGGGACAGGCAGGTTTACCTGGCCAACATCCCCATGTATCCCGGAGGGTTGTGGAGCTTTATCCTTGGTTCTCCCCAGGTGATCAAGAACGAGTTGAAAGAATTAGAAGAAAGATTTCAGGATAGAAATATTAGCACCGAATACTATAACCCGGCTGTCCACTGCGCAGCATTCTCACTTCCCGTGTGGGTGCAGAAGTTGCTTTAGAGTAATATGAGAGATGCTGAAAGACTTGATCAGTAATTGTGAACGATCAGACGTTTCTGCCGATGAGTATGAAGCCTGTGTGCCATACTCTGGTTACGGGTCGGGTTCCCACTCTCTTGAACTCCAGATCGTTTCTGAGGAGTTCAAAACACTCGATCTCGCTGAAATCTGCTTTATCCATCTGATTATACACCCTCTTGGTGGCCTCGAAGTAGGGGTTGTAAACCGCTACATATCCGCTGACTTTGAGTATCTCTTTTGCCTTGGGAATGAACTCTGAGTCATCCTTCATGTCAAGGACTATGAGATCGAACTCCTTTTTGAAACCGTCTGCAACTGATACAGCGTCACCAACAAGCTGGTGGATGTTCTTCAATTTGGCCAGCTTGAAATTCCCTCTGGCAACCTTGGCGAAATCCTTTCTCTTCTCTATGGTCACCACTTCTCCATACTTGTTGAAGTAGGCCATGTAAGCGGCGATCATCCCGCTTCCAGTGCCGGCGTCTAGAATGAGAGAATCGGGAGACAGACCGGTGTTGGCGATAATCGCTCCAATATCTTTGGGCATTATGGGAGTGGAGCCTCGCTTGAAGTGCTTGAAAAAATCGGGTGGTTTAAAGGGAAGAATCTTGAATTTGGTCCCCAGATGAGAGTCAATATCGTCTCCAGGCTGTTTTTCCTTTAGCTCTTCCAGATCAATTATCCCGCTGTGGGTATGAAATTCTCCCTGGAACTCCTCAATAAGAAAACTGTGCTTTCCTCTGACGAGGACAACTGGTGGCTCCATTAAATTATTAGCCCTGTAACTTCATTGTGGCTTCGGCAATATCTCCTTTTGCCTCTTTAAGTGCTTTTCTGGCATCATCTTCACTGGCACCGGTTTGCTCGGCTACCAGCTGGACATCGTCGTCACTGACTTCTACTTCTCTCTGAACTGTCTCGTATTCACCCGTGATCTGAAAAGTCTCCTGGCCCTTAGCAACTATCTTGGAGATTTGGGGGTTCTTGAAGACCAATTCCTCATCGTGCTTCCTGATAATCACTTCTTCGGCATCAACTTCTTCCATATTGATGCCCATTTGTTTCATCATCTTCTTCATTTGTTTGGGATTTGTCGGCATCATGTGAACTGGTTATGCGTTAAAATATTAATAATTTTGCTGGTTGTCGGTTTTCGGTTGTCGGTGAGATAATATGATGGTATTGAGTGCTGCGAGCCATAGCTACACCCTTGAGCTATACCATATCCTTGAAGAAATTGAATCAGGTTTGTTGACTTCTGCTCTGCGTGTCTGGTATCCCATGGGGTTTCTTTAATTCCAGCTCGTCCGCAAACCATATGGTGCGCTGAGGGAATGGCACCTGTATTTCATTCTCTTCGAGTGTCTGCTTTATGATCCACAGCATCTCCATTCTCAATCTGTACCAGATGAAGTTGTAATTGGGTGCCCATATCCTTACCGTTAAGTTAACCGAATTATCACCTAATTCGTCTACGAAAACTTGGGGTGCAGGTCTTTTCAAGGTAAGGGGATGGTCTTCAATTAGCTGGTTGATTATGTGAATGGCTTTAGGGGCATCGTCGCTGTACCTAATTCTTACTTTATATTCAAATCTTCTGGCGACATTGGTTGATAAATTCATTATCTGGGAAGTGAATACAGTCTCATTGGGCATTCTGACGTAAACCCCATCAAATGTTTGCAGAATAGTGGACATCACATGAATGTCCACCACTATAGCGTAAGTGTTGGCGATGTTGACTGCATCACCAATCTTTACTGGTCTCTCCGACATGAGAAATAACCCGGAAATGAGATTGGCTACCACACTCTGGGCGGCAAAACCCAGGACGATACCCGTGACACCTCCTGCCACCAGAAGCCCTGAAAAGTTAAGCCCCAGAATGGGGAGAATAGATACAAAAGCAATCAAAATGATCACAACATTTATGATCTTGACGAACACTTCCAGCTCGTCTTTTTTGAGCTTGTCGCTCAGAGCTTTCCTGAGGTTCATGGAGATGATCTTGGCTATGAGGACAGCTAATGCCATAGTTGCGATGACTACCAGCAGGTCGGCGAGGGTAACGTTGCCAAAGACTGTAATATCGGGTATGAAATTCACAGCCCCCACCTCATGATCATCTTTTTACCTGTGATGGGTACTTTACGGGTAGTGTATAGCTTCACGGCTTTTTTCATGCCTGAAACAAGTGGAGAGTCACTGAAATCCGTCTCAGCCATATTCTTGCTACCCAATTCCATGGTTGCTCTCATGGAAACTATATCGTTATAGTAGATCTTCATACCCACGGCATTAAAGACCGCGTTATTCATTTCCACCCATTCTCCCACCTCGTTATTTATGGTCAGCTCCATGACCCCTTCTCTGAGCCTTTCTGTTTCCGGGATTTTAGAGTAGATATTGCTCTTCCAGAGGCGGCATATAACTCCGTTCGAAGGCTCTCCGTATAGAGTGTATTTCTGTCCGACCATCGTCAGGACATCCAGCGCTTCTACATCTCTCTTGGAGGATGCAAAAACACCTATTTCAATAGGGAATTTCAGGTAGATCTTTTTGGAGGACTTGGGCTCTACAACAATAGTCTTATCGAACTCTATTTGCATAAAAGAAGTTACTTCTACCGGCTTGTTCAACGGCTCCACTGGGTTAATGATAAGCTGGCCACTATTAGCAGCAAGGATCTTTTCCACTTTTTCTTCTTGAAATTCCCTTCTATACAAAAACCTGTTGTCTTCTTTTTCTACTGAGATGGAGATGTTCTCAGTTTCTATGCTTGTCGGGAAGCTATAAGCTCCATACACGAATTGTAGTGTGAATCTTAAAATATAAAAAACTTATTAAAGAACAGAATTAAAAAAACTTCAGCCGTTTAGCTTTCTTCATGACGGTAAATTGCAAGATTTCAGCTTTCACCTGTTTTGTGTCCTGTAGTTGGTACACAATAATGCATCAGAACAAGAACGGTCTTAAGAGATTATTTAATAAAAATAAATTATTCTGAAAGCACATCTAAATTTAGCTGATTATGATAATGTAAAACGACCATGATTACAAGTATTATACTATGTATGAAAATCAACACGGTTTTTTTAAGCTACAACTAACTATACATTGAATGAAGCTGGATAAAAAGAACTCACTACTGATTCCCGCAACCCTTTTTATCGGTTTGGTTTTAGTTGACGGTATCATCTCATATACAGCAATCGAGTTTAAGCTTGCTTACGAGCTAAACCCTCTGTATCACCAGATGGGAAACTATTTCTGGCTGCTCAAAGGTCTGGCTTCACTGTTCGTGGTCTTCCTGGCAGTGAGGATGAACAAGCAGAACCCCTTCCTCACCCTCAAGGCAATGTATGCCTGCTCCGCCATAATGGTTCTAGTAGTGGCATGGAACGTATTCAACATAGTCATCCTTTAAGCTGAGTACAGAAATATATTAAAGGATTAGAGCCTCTCTGGGCGCTTCGTTACGAGTTTTTTATTCCCAAATGGCGATTCAATATTTCTCAGTCAACTTAGGTTTTCCAAAAATTGACAATTAACGCCACTTTTATATATGCAAAGAAAATCACTTGGGTGAGATGCCACAAGAAATTTTGCAGCAAGTAGGGGGGACCCCTCCCAAGCTGGTAATCCCATTTCCTCCAGATGCCTATAGAGAATACAGAAGATCGAAGGAAGATGAAGTATTGATCCATATTCATAGGGTTTTGAATACTAAGGGGGAAGAGAGGTTGAAGATAGATAGAAAAGTAAGAGCAACCCTATCAGTGGGAATAAGCGTTTACATCCCCCCTGATCTGATACAGGAATTCGGGATAAAGAGTGGAGATTTTGTTGAAGTCACCCTCCTGAATTGGTATCAAAAGGAGATAGTGGAAGAGGATGGCATTGAAGAAGAAAACGAGATAGATCAGGAAGTCTATCCCGGCGAAACCACGCGCTATATAGATCCCAGGATGTCCAGAGGTTGATATGATAGACTTTAAATTGCCATTGCTTAACGGTAACGTTGAACCCAGAAGACTAAGGGTTTGCCAGAAAATAACCTATCATTTTAGCTGATATTTCTGGATGCAAT
>CAZQTT010000081.1:0-10064 GCA_964596255.1 uncultured archaeon | reverse complement strand
ATGAATAGCCGGAGATTAGCATGGCCGATTACTCTACCAGGCTCCAGAATTATTTAGAGGAGAACGCGATCGACGCACAAATGGTGGACGTCGAAAAGGCTACAACCGTAAATGAGGCTGTGGATGAGCTGGGGTGCAGCAAGAGAGAAATCATAAAATCTATAGCATTTATAACAAACGACGGCCAGATCTTGATCGCTATAGTTGATGGTGCTGCTTCTGTGGATAAAAAGAGAGTTAGAAAACTGATAGATAAGGATGTCAGAATTGCCAGCGGAGATGAGGTCGAAAAGAACATCGGTTTTCCTCCGGGCGGTGTACCTCCAGTAGGACATAAATGCAGGGTTTTCCTGGACGACAGGGTCCTCCAAAAGAATAAGGTCTATGGGGGAGGCGGGGATGACAGACATCTCATACTCATCTCCACCTCGGAGGTTGCGGAGCAGGCAGAAGTAGTAAAATTGAGGAAATAATAGTAGTAGAGCCTACATCTTTTCCAGTGGCTCGATTCCCAGCAATTCCAGTCCGTTCCTCAGCACTATTCTGGTGGCATCCACTACAGCCAGCCGATGCATTCTGGTGCTCTCATCTTCCTTGAGGACGGGGTGCTTATTGTAGTAGTCTGTAAAGGTGTTGGCCACTTCCATTATGTAGTCCGCAAAGGTACTGGGCCTCAGATCATTGACTACTTTTTCTACAACCGTGGAGAACTTGGAGAGCAATATGATTAGCTTTCTTTCCAGTGGAGTGGTCAATTCGCCCTTGAATTCCAGATCAGGCACTCCGCTATCTACAGCCTTTCTCAGGATGCTGCAAGCTCTTGTGTGAGAGTACTGGATGTAGCTTGCTGTCTGCCTTTCGAAGTCCAGGGCTTTTCTCCAGTCAAAGGTCATGGTCTTCTCTGGTGCTATCCGGATAAAGTCGTAGCGGATCGCTCCGGCTGCCACACCTCTCGATATTGTCTTTTTCTCCTCTTTGGTGAAATCTTTATCCTTTATTATTTTGTAGGATTCTTCCAGAACCTTGTCCACCAGCTCGTCGGCAGAGACGAATTTACCCTTTCGGGTGCTCATGGACCCCTCCGGTAAAGATACGAACTCGAAGAAAACGATCTCAGGAGGTTTTAAGCCCATAATGTGGAGGACGTCGGAGAGCTGTTTTCCCACCAGCTTATGGTCCGAGCCCAGAATGCTAATCGACCTCTCAAAGTTCTCGTTCTTCCATAAATGATATGCGAGGTCTCTGGTAACATAAAGAGTGGTCCCACTCTTCCTTTTTACGTATAACTCTTTTTCGTAACCATAATCACTTAAATCGATGCACCACGCACCATCCATGTGCAGAACACCTCTATCTTCCAGTATTTTCAGCACTTTATCCACATAGCTATTCCTGACAAACTGGGACTCTTTCACGTACGTGTCATGGGTTACATTGAGCTTCTTCAGGGTTTCTTCTACACCTTCAAGAGCAGTATTGACCGTTTTCTCGAAAAGAGGTACTACATCCTTATTGCCAGCTTCGTAATCCACCATAAGCTGGTCAACCTTTTGATCCAGCTCCTGTTTTTCTTCCTGATGCTCTTCCATATACCTGTTGATATCAATATACGCTTTGGAAACCGCATGATCCGGCTTTTTGGTGCCGTCTATCCCGAACTTCTGGGCACCCAGAACTGCCAGGGCGATCTGCCTGCCCATGTCGTTCACGTAGAAGTGGGTGGTGACCTCAATGCCCGCCTTGAAAAAAATCCTGGCCAGTGTGTCACCTATTATAGAGTTCCTCAGATGGCCTATGTGGAGAGGGCCATCGGGATTGGATGACGTATGCTCAATGAGGACGCTACCCCCCAGCTCAAGAAAACCATAATCCTGGTCCATATCCAGAATAAGGCTTATAGTGTCCTCCAGAAACTCGTAATCAGCATAAAAGTTGATGTAACCGTTCACTGCCTCCACATTCCCGATATAACCGCCCGGCTCAACTCGGGAGAGCAAGTCTTCCGCTACCTCTGCAGGACTCTTTTTCTGCTCTTTTGCCAGCTTGAAAGAAACGGTGCACGCCATTTCAGCATGCTCGCTCTCTTTAACGAATCTTTCATCAATATCAAGATCTTTTAGGCAGTTGATCACATCTTTTCTGAATTCACGGAACATCATAGCACCCATTAGCTCCTGATTTATATAATCAACGATACCCACGTGGCTTCAATATTTTCGGTATATGGTAGATTATAGGGTTGAAAGCTACTCCTTGAAAGCTGTGGATATCAGTTTGGGATATAGATGCTCGGTAACTTCTCCGTGACTTACGAACTCTTCCGTATCTTCTTTGTTGTCAAAAAGTGTGCACTTGCATGAAGAGCACTTATAGAAGTGCCTGACATAATCTTCTTCTATCTCTTCAGGGATATCGTAGTCCTCACTTCCGATGAACAGGGTTATCTCAAAGGTTTTGACCGGCTGACCCTCCTCTTCAAAGAAGACTTCCAGATCCAGATGTTTCACGTCTTTCTTGCAAAAAGGACAAATGGCCATATTTTGCCTCCTACCAAGGTCCTAAAAACAAACTCACCTCCTTCATATATAATTTTGGCATCAAAAAGCATCAAAGAAGCATCAAAGAAAAAATAAATAACAATTTCAAAAACCAGTGGAAAGCAAAAAAATTAATAATTGGAGTTTGATGTGCTGATAAATCGGCTAAATGGTGACCAACATGGGTAAAGAAAAGTCAGGAAAACTACCGCCAAAAGAGAGTTTCTCAGAATGGTATCACGAAGTGCTGGAGAAAGCAGAAATAGTTGATGTACGATATCCGGTCAAGGGGTTGTACGTCTATTTTCCATTTGGCTTTAAGCTGAGAAAGTTTGTTTACCAGAAGTTGAGGGACCTCCTCGACGTGGAGCATGATGAGGTCTATTTCCCTGCACTGGTCCCCGAAAGAGAGCTGATGAAAGAAGGACAGCACATTAAAGGTTTCGAAGAGGAGGTCTACTGGATCACTCATGGAGGGGGTGATCCTCTGGATATCAAGCTGGCATTGAGGCCCACCAGCGAGACTGCAATGTATCCCATATTCAAATTATGGATCAGGAGCCATGCCAGCCTCCCCATCAAGATCTACCAGATAGTGAACACCTTTAGATACGAGACCAAACACACCCGCCCACTTATCAGGATGAGAGAGATTACTGCCTTTAAGGAGGCTCATACTGCTCACACAACTTTTGATAATGCTGAAGAGCAGGTAAAAACAGCTATCAAACTATATAAAGAATTCTACGATTTTCTGGCCATTCCGTATCTGGTGATACGAAGGCCAGAGTGGGATAAATTCCCCGGCTCTATCTATTCCATTGCTTTTGACACCATACTACCCGACGGTAGAACCCTACAGGTGGGAACCGCCCACCATCTGGGGAACAATTTCGCCAAAACATTCGATATTATGTACGAGAAGCCAGATGGAGAGCACGAGTACGCTCATCAGACCTGTTATGGCATATCCGATAGATGCCTATCCTCCCTGATAAGCACTCATGGAGACAACCTGGGGCTCGTTCTGCCCTTCGAGGTCGCACCCATCCAGATAGTATTAATTCCTGTGTTCTACAAGGGTAAAGAGCAGGAGATCATGGAGATGGTGGAGAAGCTCAAAGAAGAGTTAAGAGACTATCGAGTGGTGGTCGATGATTCCGAGGAGAGGCCGGGAGCCAAATACTATAAGTGGGAGCTCAAAGGCGTGCCCTTCAGGATAGAGATCGGTCCCAGAGAAGTGGATGAGGAGAAGGTGGTTTTCTCCTTCAGGAACGAGAAAAAGAAGTTCGAACTACCCTCAGACCAGGTGAAAGACAGGATAGAAGAATTTGCAGGCGAAATGAAAAACCAGATGTACAACAGTGCACTTGAAAAGATGGAAGAGTTTGTAAAATACTTCCAGGACGCCGACAGCATGGCAGAATGGATGGAGAACAGCAACGGCGTAGCTTTGACCCACTTATGTCTGTCAAATGAGTGCGGCGGATTTATAGAGGAGAAAACCAAAGCCGACGTTTTGGGTAATCTGGAGGAAATACCCCCTTGGGTCGAGCAAGAACCGGAGGGTGAGTGTATCCACTGCGGGAAAAAGGGCTATCTGTCCGTTATAGGGAGAGCATACTGATTCAACATTACTCAATATGATATGATTCGAATACTGGCGAATAGATGGGGGGTAACATTTAAATTTCAGTCCCTTGGAAATATGATACTGCTACCCTTATCACAGGTTTCGGTTCAAGTAGCTGTTTCAAAGGCTGTACCAATGCCAACCTGCCGCCGTAGCTTAGCTGGTAGAGCGTCCGGCTGTTAACCGGACGGCCACAGGTTCGAATCCTGTCGGCGGCGTAATTCCCATTTGTTTGACGCCTTTAAAACAATACTTCACCACTTGTTCGTAACAGAAGCAGAGTTATTTATCATTAACATAAATTTAAAATTGGTAGTAATCTTTCTTTATACATACGTTACTTTCACAAAAGACAAAAAGAATAACTACATTAGCAAATTAATTAAAATAACTTATGTGTAAAGAGTCGGATATTACAGATAGGTATAAACAAGTGAAAAGAGAAACTGATGGAAGATTATTTTACATGCTTTCAGGTAACAGATGTATTAAATGCGGAGAATACTTAGGTTCAAAACAATTCGATACATGTTTTAAATGCGGACATACTCAAGAAAGACTTGTAAATGTTGACTTGGGATATTTCTTCGGTCATTATAAATTTAAGTCCACTCCATTATCCATAGAACTTGAGAGGGCAAAAAATGACTATGATAAAGCAACTAAGGCAGGAGAGTTATTAACCATGTTGGCTGAAGAGAAAGGACTTATTGTAGATCATATAGTCCCTGTGCCCAAGAGAATAAATTCTGAGAGTGACATAGAAGAAACTAATATCCTGGCTGAAACGCTTGCAAACCATTTGAGAGTAGAGGTAAAAAAGGTACTATTTTTTAACAGCCCAATAAAGCCAATGAAGGAGATAAAGAGTTTTGAGGAGAGAGAACAAAACATAAGAGGGAGCATTTCCTTTGATCCTAGTGAAAACAACATAAGTGGCGTAGTGGGATTAGTTGACGATATTCTAACAGCAGGAAACACAAAAAACGAGTGTGCTAGGGTATTAAAAGATAATGGAGCTAGTAAAGTATATGTAATATGTGTAGGAAGGACAGTTCCAGAGTGGGAGAGAGACTATCTATGTTAGACGAGGAGACCCTATACTGGATCTCTGCGTCCTCGATACGTGGAGTAGGACCTGTAACAATTTTAACTTTGTATAAGGAGTTTAATTCATTAAAATCCGCTTGGGAAGCTCCAGAGGACAAAATATACAGTTGTTTCCCTCCCAATTCAGATTCGCCGAAAGCATTCATTGAAGGCCGTGAAAAGAGAGGGGTTTTGAATGAATATTGGATAGATGAAATTAGAGATTACGACATTAAGGTGATTAAAATAATTGACAGAGAGTATCCAGAGGTTTTTAATAAGTTAGAATCTCCACCCATAATTCTTTACTGTAGAGGAGATACTTCTTTATTAAACCAACAAGGATATTCAATAGTTGGTACGAGAAGTCCATCTGAGGAGGGAAGTAAACATGCTGAGAGACTTGGAGGGTTAGTAGCCAATAATGGTGAGGTACACATAAGTGGATTGGCAAAAGGCATCGATGTTAGTGGACATCTTGGTGCGTTGAGGGAGAAAGGAAGAAGCATAGCAGTACTCGGAAGTGGCTTACTTAATATCTATCCAGCTGAAAACGAGCCTATAGCTGAAAAAATTCTGAGATCTGAAGGTTTATTAATTTCAGAGAGGCTACCTAGTAGCAAAGTAACCTCTTTCCAACTAAAACATAGAAATAGGTTGATAGCTGCTCTCTCAAAGGCAGTTATAATTGTGGAAGCTTCAGAGAATAGTGGAAGTCTTATTGCTGCAAGACATGCAAAATACCTTGGAAATGATATATACGTTTTGGGACCAATTGACCAAGCAAACCCACTTCAAAAAGGACTGCAAAGAATATTAAAGAGAGGTGGAGCAAAAGAATATAGTCTAAATCAGTTAATGACTGAGATATCATCAATAGGCAGTATAAAAATGGTTGATAAACCTAATAACACTCCAATAAATGCCTCAGCCCTAACATTATATGAGGCTGACGAGAGTTATTTGGTTGATTTATTGATGTTCGCCTTAGCGCAAAATGATAAAGTGTTCAAGAACAAAGGAGAGTATCTAAATAATTTAAAGATACATAAAATATTCTACAGAGTTTGTGAAAAGTTAAACTTGAACTTAACTAGAGGATGGTACTTAAGGGGATGTTACATCTACAATAATAACGTAAATAAGCAATACCTCTCAAAGTTTTTCTCAAAGGAGCCAGAGAGAACAGAATTATACAATATTATATCAGAAGAAATGGATAAAATTATATCGGATGAGAAAATTCTCTTTACTAAAACTGACGTTTTCTTAGACACATTGTACAGACGTTATGCTCCCTGTAATTTTAAAAATATATATATTAATAATCATAAATTATTGTTAGAATTAAAGAATATCGATAAGAAATGTAAATATCAAGAAATTGGTAACTTATCTGAATGGATTCGAGAACCTGTTGAGGATAAAGAATACCTCATCAGATATTTAGAAGAAATATTAGAAGGTGCAAGGCAATTTGAAGAGTTACTGCCTTATATAGATGATATTGAAAGAGTTGCAAAAGATATTATAATTAATTCAGAAAAGTTATTAGAATCAGGATTAATTAAAGGGATTGAGAACTACTACTATAATAATATTTGGAGGTTAATTGCTTCAGCAGTTCTAATTAGGACAATAAAAGGACCTATGGCAGATAAGGTTATCAAGCAAACCAAAGAAAATGTTTATAAGGTGAAAGAATTAATCAATTCGTCTCAAAAACTTTTACTTCAATTATCTTAGATAAGTTCTAGAATGTCTTTAGGTTGTCTAATATCGTATTTTGAAGAGGTACTACAGTACTCATTCCACCCAGCATGGATAAATCTAACATTTGCATTTTTAGCTGTTTTTTTATCCTTTTGGGAGTCTCCAACAAATGTGAAATATTTTTCATCAGAATTTAATTTTTCAATACAGAATCTAACAGAATACGAGTTTGGTTTTTTAAATTTTGTATTACTGCCTCCTACTACTATTTCGAAAAAATGACTAATGTCTGTGGAATTTAATAAGAGAGGAATTATATTGTCTGCTAGACTTGATATAATAACATGATTTACACCTTCATCTCTCAATTCTACAAGAACTTCTTTGACTCCATCATAAAGAACTGCATGGTTAATATTGCTTCTATATGTATCCCAGAACTTAGGCCAGTGCTTACTCGGGTTATATCCATTATTCTTCATATTCCAAGAGGGAGATGCACTAATATCTACCTTAAACGATGGACCAAAAAATTGCTTATATGTAGATTTTAATAACTCAGATGTATCTATAAGTGTCCCATCCAAGTCCCAACCTACAATTTTTCTCATGATAAAACTATATTTGATAACTACAAAAAAATATCTCTATATCATTATTACATATAAATTAAAACTTAGGAACCGCCCTCCCAGCAACAAATACATAGACATTGTTCACTCCATTTTCTTTTAACATCTTGGCACATTCGTTGGCTGAGAAACCGCTAGTGAGTACATCATCTATTAGTAGCACTGATTTATGATTAAAATGCCTTTTAGCTTCAAATGCGCCTTTTATGTCTATTTTCTTCTGACCTCTAGGTTTTCCTCTCATATTCACGTCTTTTACTTTTGTCAATGCATTACTAACCAAAGGAATGTCAATTCTATCACTAATTACCTTTCCAAGTTCTTCAGCTTGATTATATCCTCTTTCAGCCAATTTAGTTGGGTGTAAAGGCATCGGAATTAAGTAATCAACTGCAAAGAATTCTTCGAATTTTTCATATATAGTGTAAGTCATCGCCAGTCCCAATGGATATGCAAACTTATCTCTGTACTTCAATCCCCTGATATGTATTGAGAGCAAATCATCAGGATGCTTTCTTATATAGTCGAGCTGTCCCTCATAGTTTGGCGTAAAATATAGTCCTAATGCCCTTGCATATTCGAAATATTCAAGATCATTAAAATTAAAACAGAAGTAACACTTATTACATTGCGAATTGGGCCTAATAGGCAGAGAACACTTCTCACAGTAAGGGACTGGAACGTAATAGTATTTACCACTACCAATGGTAACATGGGACATACAATTTATATAACTCTCTAAATTACTATAAATTTAACTTCCGTTGAAAAAATGTAAATTTCACTTTCAAATCTTCAATTTTTAGGTTTGATATTTTAACTGTAACTCTTCTGTTTTAACCCATAATTTCTGATGTGTTTGTTTCTTTGGCAGAATAAAGCTTTTGGGGACCGAAAAACTACTTATATTATAACACATATAATTTAACACATATGAAGGCTCCTGCCAGAGTTCAAAAGGCTTTTGAGCGTTTGAAGGAATCAGAAGAGGGTTGTATTGAGCTCAAGAACATTAAGGGGAAATACTATGTTTACAGGGCTACCAGCAATTGGGATAAAGAGGAGAAGAAGGTTAGGAAGAAGACTGAGTATCTGGGAACCATAACCAGTGAGGGAGTCTACATACCCAAGAAGCACAGGGTGCAGGAATCCAAGCAAGAAATATTCGAGTATGGGAACGGAGAACTTGCCCACCACTTCATCAAAGATGTGGAAGAGGAGTTAAAGCAGTATACTCCTCATTACAGGGAGCTGATTGCGGCAGCGATCGTTAAGGCTATTGATCCTAAACCCCTTAGGTTACTTGATTCTAGGTGGGAGAAGCTCTACCTCCACAAGAGGGTTCCTGCAAGGTTATCGCCTAAACACGTTTCCTCTGTGCTTAAGGAGACAGGTAGGAATGTCCGGTGGTGGTACCAGCTCTTTGAGGGGTTTGCTGATGATAAGTTGCTGTTATATGATCTCACTACCGTATTCACTCACTCCAAGAACATACGGATGGCGGAGAAAGGCTATAACAGCGAGAAGAAGTATAATGATCAGGTGGGAGTTGTTATGGCGTTCTCCACCGAAGACTTCCTCCCCGTGGGGATGGAGGTGTTCTGGGGATCCATAAAAGACATAACCACCATAAAAGACTTCCTGGCAAGGTTTAAAGCTGAGGTAGGCTTCATCCTTGACAGGGGATTCTGGTCTGAAAAACTGATTAAGGAATTCATAAGCGAGGACATCAGTTATGTTGCTCCTCTCAGGAAGAATTCAAAGCTGCTGGACATGAGGTGGGTGAGATGGAGAAAACCCTTCACTTATCGCGGGAGAACTATTCAGTGGGGTAAGAAGAAGACGGATTTGGGAGGCCTCTACTTCTTCTACGACCCACAACTCAGGGGTGAAGAGGAAACAGCTCTCCTAAGGAAGGTGGAGAACGAGAAGCTAACCATGGAGGAGTTCGAGAAGGATAAGAAGGTTGCAGGCATCATCGGGTTACTCACCAACCTAGATAGGAGTGGTATGGAGGTCTTCGAGCTCTACAAGGGTAGGCAGGATGTTGAGGCTGCTTTCGATGCCATGAAGAACTGTCTCGACTCCGACAAAACCTACATGCAAACCGACGAAGCAGTGAGAGGATACTTCTTCATCACCTTCCTAGCACTAAGAATCTACTTCCACACCCTCAAAAGACTCAGAGAGAATGATCTGACCAGCAAAATATCTGTTAACGAGGTGTTCTTTGAGTTGTCCAAAGTTCAAAGAATCGTAGAGCCAACCGGAAGAGAATATTACGCCAAGATTCCCAAAAAAGCCCGCAGAATACTAGAAGTATTCCCCGAAGCCCTACATATGGGTTAATCATGCGGAGTTACGGTGATTAACTTCTGATTTTTCGTGGGGGCCTCAGAAAAACAAGTTAACCTTCGCCTAACCTCCTTGATCTGCTTATCCGATATGTTAGCTGTCTCC
>CAZQTT010000080.1:0-10083 GCA_964596255.1 uncultured archaeon | reverse complement strand
GATCATATTTTCTAGTGTATCTTCTGATCTCCCTTCCAACCCTCTCTGCAGGTAGATTTCTCAGTTTACTAACATTTAAAAAGTTGGAGAAGAGGAGGAGATCATATCTACCTTCTGATCTCCCTTCCAACCCTAGGAGGGGAATCTTAATTTCTAATGCACCTCATGATTCCCCTTCCAACCCCTTCTGCAGGTAAATCAACAGGTTTACACTAGAAGATACGTTAAAGCGGTATTTCGCTTCGCTCAATACCTCATTCTGATGGTCCAGCTTTCTGAAGCTGGGGAGGGAGATCGTAAAATCTAATTTATCTTCTGATCTCCCTTCCAACCCTCTCTGCAGGTGGGTTATCCAAGTTTCAGGTGTAGATAAGTTAAAGCAGAACTGGAAGAAG
This sequence comes from uncultured archaeon, assembly GCA_964596255.1. Classification (GTDB taxonomy): domain Archaea; phylum Halobacteriota; class Archaeoglobi; order Archaeoglobales; family Archaeoglobaceae; genus JdFR-22. Next base: position 9,688 of record CAZQTT010000080.1, on the reverse strand, counting down.
CGAAAGGATAGAAGGAATCTAATAATGCTGGTTTTAATAATGCTGGTTTTGTACTCCCCTTCAACCCTCAAAATATTTATCTATAATCAGGAACTCAATTTGTACGGTTAAATGACCGAAACTGAATGGCGGAACAGGGAACCTGAAACCGCATTGGTAGAGTGGAGAGGAGATATATACATTGGGCAGGTTCAGGAGATAGCGCCGGAGTATTGTGAAGAGATAGTTTTTCTGGCGAAGACATTTCACCCCAAAGCACGTTACGAACACGTTCTGAAAAGGAGTGAGGCCACTAGCCTTTATGCTGATGAGTCACTGGAGCTGACAGGCAGATACCATCTGGTGAGGAGAACCGGGGATGAGCTAACCTCCTTAACCTACGAGCAGAGAGAATACATGGACAAAAGAATGCTCCGGGTATACGAAATGATGGTGAACGACGAGATACTGGGCGAATAGTGCATCCTAATCACTCCCTGATCTTTTAAGCCATTCAGCTATAGCCATATCATATCTGGCGACGTATTCAAAGGTTTGGATTGCGAGCTTCTTTCTGAACTCTTCTGTTAGATTATTCCTTCTACTCAACACTTCTTCGTACCTCCCCGGACTGCACACCGGTAATACCTTGTGGTAGTTCTTTGCTGCTGCCCTGAGAAGGCTGACCCCTCCAATGTCGATGTTGGTTATACTGGGCTCCTCCTCAAAGGGGTAGAGGTTCACTACCACCATCCCTATTTTTCCGGATAGTATATCCTCGTATATTTGGTGATGTAGGGTCTTGAGCTCCCTGCTCTCTTCAATACCTATTAAATCCTTAATCCGGGTGACTTTTATGTCATTTTCCTCCAAAAAGCGTGCAGTACCGCCCGTAGAGATTATTTCTTCCTCTAATTTCCCTGCAAACTCCACCAGTCCGGTCTTGTCATTTACAGAGATAAGGATTGACATCAGCACCAGTTTACCGGGGCAATTTATATCTATTTAGCCGGACCAAATCCAGTCAGTCAGGTCATAATCATTATATTTTAGAACATTATATTAGAGAGATTGTCAAAATAAAACACATGTGTACTGAAACTGATAAAAGATTAATTATTATGGTCTTGATCTCTATTTCCTTGATCCTTACAGGATGCTCATCCACAAACCCGGAAATTAACTCCTCGGAAACCCCTGATGATTCTTCTCCATCACCTACACTCACAGAGAAGGAACCTGAAAAAATAACAAATTCGTCTCAAGAACAGTTTTTCTTAAAGGATTCTGCCGCTCCTTTAAGCCAAGGCACAGTAGATAGAGTTTTTCTCATCTCTCACGAAGGACAAAAAGAATTTCCAGCAGACCATATTTTGATTGAGATCTACCAGCACGGTGAGCTGGTGGATTCATTGACCTACAATACCCAAGCCAAACGATTTCAAGGCGAAAAACTAAGGTCACTTCCCTTCTCTGATGGAGAGATCGACAACGGTGATAATGTGCTTATCACCGAGATTTCCGGCTTCAACATAGAATCAGACTCTGTCCTCACCATTAAAGTAACTCAAACCGACAAAGAACTGACCTTACTCCATGAACAGGTAAGGGTCATATAATATGGTTCATACATATAATATGGGTAATACAACATATACGATTTAGCCCAACTTGTCAGAGTCTGAAAGTCAGAGCCTGGGGCCAATGAAGGGTATCTATTTGAGCAGCCCTCTCAACCTCAGCTTCAAATCTGTTCCTTCTTTTTCTTTTTTCCTTTTCCTTTTCCTTTTCCTTTTTTTTAGGCCAAGGATTTCTCTGGAGTCCGATATGAATTCTTTCAGGACCATGGAGTCATAGGGTATTCACATTTTATTGAGTTTTCTCACCCAATCCTGAGCCAGCCATCCGGTCACAAAAACTTCTATTCCCATGGCATCCATTAGCTCTTTTCTGTAACTACCGAGATCGAATTCGCTGGTCCTCTTGTATTGAGAGATCTCCTCGTGAACCTCATCTTGGCCATCAAGCACTGGCTGGAGAACCCCATCTTGAACCATACTGGACTCTCATCTGAGCTTTGCCTGACAGAGATGAAGCGAAGTCCCTGTACCAGCTGAGAAGCTCCTCGTCAAACTTGAGCAATTCTTCTTTAGTGACATCTTCAGCTTTTATTCTATCCTTCATGTCACTTATTTGTGTATGTGTAAAACTGTTAGCATCAATTAGAGAGCTGCTCCATATCACCTAATAATGTATCCAGCCAGCCGAGGATCCGTCCTCCAGATTGGGGGCCTGGTCACTGTATCTCCCGTCCTTGAAGTATGCGGATAGAGGGAGGAGCACCTTATATTGCAGAACTCCTCTACCCAGGGTCTGTCCCAGCTCGAATAACTCTCCCAGAAATTCTTTATCTTCACCACTTTTCTTCATTCAGCTCATTGCTCTACCTGTTTAGTATGATATTCTGTTTCCATCGGCTTTGGGACAGTTTCCATCAGGGTTTTATTATACTTATATACTTAATTCAATCCCTAAACTCCTTTTGTGCAAAGCCCTAATCCTCTAAATTTGTTACTTCACAAAGACACCGGGTCGCAAGCCCCGATCTAATGACCTTGTGAGGTGAACTGTAGAAATATCTAAATAGTCTTTAGAAGCGTTTCCTCCATGGACTGGTTTGAAAGGGAGAGCAAGAGGCTGATCCAGTTTTACGGCAGGAAAAAGGTGGTATTTGAGAAGGGTAGTGGATGCTGGCTCTATGATACTGAGGGGAATAAATATCTGGACATGGTTGCGGGTATCGCCACAGTAGCCGTGGGCCACTCCCACCCCGAATACGTTGAGAAGGTCACAGAGCAACTGAACAACCTGGTTCATGTCTCAAATCTTTACTATACTGCTCCCCAGATACAGCTGGCGGAAAAACTGTCAGATATAACCGGTATGGACCAATTTTTCTTCTGCAATAGCGGGACAGAGGCTATCGAAGGCGCATTAAAAATAGCGAGGAAAGCTTCGGGTAAAAAGAAGTTCACGGCGTTTACGGGGTCTTTTCACGGAAGGACCATGGGCGCTCTATCAGTGACCCACAAGGAAAAGTTCAGGAGACCATTTCAGCCCTTATTGGATGCAGAGTTCGCCCAGTTCAACGGTACAGACCTGTCAGATAAGGTGGATAATGATACGGCAGCAGTGATTGTGGAGCCGGTTCAGGGCGAGTCTGGGGTGCATCCCGCCACAAAGGACTTTATCCGGGAGATCTTCAGGCTTAGAGATGAGTACGGATTTATGGTCATATTCGATGAGGTCCAGACAGGGTTTGGTAGAACTGGAAAGTGGTTCGGCAAGGACCACTACGGGTTCCAGCCGGATATAATGACCATGGCCAAAGCAATGGGCTCCGGCTTCCCCATCGGAGGAATTGGTGTCACAGAGGAAGTGGCATCCAGACTGGAAGCGGGGGAACACGCTTCCACCTTTGGAGGAGGACCTCTTGCCTGCACCGCTTCTCTGGCAACCATAGACATAATAGAGAAGGAGAATCTGATTCAGAACTCTCAGGAAACAGGAGCTTATTTGAGGAAAAGGCTTGAGAAGCTGGATAAGATAGAATCAACCCGAGGTCATGGTTTGATGACAGGTGCGAATATATCCAACGCTCAGGAAGTAGCGGAGAAAGCGCTTCAAAAAGGATTGGTGCTCAATAACACTTCAGAGATGTCTTTGAGATTAGTTCCTCCGCTGGTAATCAATAAAGAGGAAATAGATCACTGTGTGGAGACGATAAACAATTTATAATTATTTTCCCTGCTCTTTATTAATCAAGTGAGTGAGAAATAGCAATGAAACCCAGGGTTTTGATAACTGGTTCTCAGGGAATAATCGGACGAGTTCTCACTTCTTCCCTGTCGAATTCCCTAGATATGTATAGGCTGGATAAGTATGAAAAAAATAGTGAAAGGAGTTTTAGAGTAGATATATCCAGCTATTCTCAGTTGAGCAATGTCTTTAATCGTATACAATTAGATAGGGTAGATTGTATTGTTCATCTGGCAGCTGACGCCAGCACTGAGGCTGAATGGAACTCGGTTCTCAGGAACAATATTATTGGTACAAGAAACATTTACGAGTGCGCCAGAAGATACGGAGTTCGTAAGGTGGTCTTTGCCAGCTCTAATCACGTTACGGGAGGTTATGAAGGAATACCTCCTGTGCTGCACAAACAGCAGAATCCGGATTTGATAACGGTGAACCATCCTATCAGGCCGGATAGCGATTACGGTACCAGCAAGGCTTTTGGAGAGGCTCTCGCCAGGCAGTACTGGGAGCTCTACGGCATTAGTTCGATTTGTCTGCGGGTAGGGACCGTTGTGGAGGATGACCGGCCTCACAATGCCCGGCACTTGAAGACTTGGTTGAGCCACAGGGACCTAATACAGCTGGTCACCAAAAGCATCCACTCCAAAGTTGATTTCGGCATATATTATGGTGTGTCCAATAACAAAGGCAGATTCTGGGACATCTCCAACGCCGAGGAAGAGGTCGGGTACATTCCACAGGACGATGCCAGCGAATATGCTCATTTAATCGGGTCTTAAAGTTTTTATGGGGAAGAGAAGATAGTATATTGTAGATATGCGGCTTGAGGATAGGTTCAGAGGAGCTGTTGTAGGCCTTGCTATTGGAGATGCTCTGGGGATGCCGGTAGAGGGATTATCCGCGAGGAGTATTGAGGATAATTTCGGGGCAATCGATGATTTTATTCCTTCTCCTGATGGTTTTAAGGCTGGAGAGTGGACAGATGATACGGAGGAGATGCTGATACTCTCGGAGTCCATAATAAATTCTGTTTACCTTGACCCCCATGATTTCTCCAAACGCCTCTTATCTGCCATGAACTCTGGCAAATTGATCAAGGCTGGGCCGACGACCAGAAGAGCCATCAACAACCTCCAGGCGGGAGCGACATGGATACACTCCGGAATCGATGCAGATACCTGTGGTGCCGCCATGCGGGTGGCTCCAATTGGCCTCATATACAACTTCAGCTTTGATCTGGTAGAGAAATACGCTTACATATCCTCTATGGTCACTCATAAGGGAAAAGCAGCTATTGGCGGAGCTGTGGCAGTAGCAACAGCCATAGCATGTGTTTGCCACCAATACGATACTGAAAACCTGTTGAGAGAGGTTGTAACCAGGACCGAGAAATATGACAAGCTAATATCTGGGAAGATAGCTTCAGGGTCTGCCGGGGGCGTATCCATCTACTCCTGGGATGCAGTACCAGCAGCTTTTCACTGTTTCTTAACCTTCAACAGCTATGAAGAGTGCGTGCTCAACGCAGTTAATATGGGTGGCGATACCGACTCCATTGGAGCCATGGCAGGTGCCATGAAAGGTGCAGAGGTAGGTATTCAGAATACTCCTCAAAAATGGGTGGAGGAGGTCAAAGATACTGAATACCTCCAGGGAATAGCGGGTCAGCTCTACGAGACTTACATCACGATCAATTCAGCTCTTCCCTAATCTCAGATATTTATATGCCGAGTGGGCGGCCACAGCACCGTCTCCACATGCAGTAACCACTTGCTTGAGGGGATTATCGCAGCAGTCTCCTGCAGCATAAAGACCTTCTACATTGGTCTTCTGGTGCTTATCCACCTTTATGTAACCTCTGGAATCCATATCCACTCCTAAGCTGGCCAACATTTTTGTCTGAGGTTTTTTACCTACGGCTATGAAAACTGCATCGGTTTCAACGGTTTGCTCTTCTTCAGTATCGATATTCTGCAGAACAACCCTCTCCACTTTGCTGCTGCCTTCGATCCGTAGAACCCTTGTCCTTCCTATGTAGGGTATCTCCTTCTCTTCAAACTTCTCTTCCAGAACCTTTTCAGAGCCCGGCTTCTCCTTTTTGGTCACCAAAGTGACATCGCACCCAATGTCTTTAAGATAGACAGCCTCATTCATTGCTCCATAACCCCCACCTACCATGAGGACCTTCTTGTTCCTGAAGAAATTGCCATCACACACCGCACAGTAGCTAACACCTTTACCCGTAAACTCCTTCTCTCCTTCAACACCCAGCTCTTTGTGTTTACCGCCGGAAGATACAATGACTGTTCTGGTCTTGTACTCACCTGACTCGGTTACTACCGTGAACCCCCCATCGGCTTTAATGTTCTTTATAACCTCCAGCTTGTACTCTGCTCCCGAGCCGGTGGCCTGCCTTTTCATGGTATCATGAAGCTCGTAACCTTTCCCTTCTACCCCGGGGTAATTCTCTACATAAGGGGCAAGGGATAATGAAGAAGCAGGTGAAATGGACTCAAAGAACACCGTCTTCAAACCAGCCCTTGCGGCGTTCATGGCCGCTGTAGCACCTCCCGGACCACCGCCTATAACTATTACATCATATTGCTCATTCTCACTCATTTTATCCCCCTTAACAGACTTCATTATATGCTATTTAATTTTTGTCTGACCCCCTGTTGTTATTCTCACTTCACACCACACATTATGTACTTAGTTTTCCACTCACTACAATACTAAATTAAACATAAATAAATAAAATTAATTAGTTTTATTACTTTAATTTAAATTAATTAATAATTTAATAATATTTTAAACTATTTTTTACAAAACTGAATAATATACTTTGAAGTGTTGTATTTGTTAGTTTATTATATTATACTTAATTAAATAGTGTCGAATAATTTTGTTACACATTTTATGTAATGAAATTTTTAGGAACACCGAAAAATTATGAGTTAGGGTAACTCGGTCATTCCAGTATATATGTGAATACGTGGGTTATGGTGTGTTAAAGGGGGGGTAAACGCAAAAACTGCATGGGATCACATATTGACCCCTGAATTTTCCAAATTCATTACATATTTTGTGTAATAAGGGTATTGGGCATTCACTTCACATTACTAAAATTAAGGTATTAAAATAAAATGACTAAAAGTTAATTATCTAAATTTAAGATAAATTATTCATTAATAGTAATTAATAATTTTTCGAATAGTTATGTTAAAAATATTTTTATCTTTTTCAATATTAGTTAATTAAAAATATTAAAATTTTATAACTATTAATGGATTAAAGTAATTTTGGTTTGTGAAGTGAGCGGTGAGTTCAAGGTGATGAAGGTAGAAGCAAGAAAAAAGTGTGGTGAGGAGTGAAAAATCGATCATTAGAACATAAAATGTGGTTTAAGGCCCAAGGGTAAATGCGTGTTTAGTCCAAGAAAAAATGGGTAAAGTAAAGTGTTAAATTCAGTGGGCATGATTGGTGGTGAGTGATTGATCATGCAACAGGATGATAAAACCGAAAGTGGATGCGCCAACTGTGGCTGGCGCGCACATGCTCAGAAGAATCCCAGGTCACTGAAAGCCCGTTTGTGGCGGTGGCACACCAAGTGGTGTCCCGGATGGAAGAAATACGTTAAAGAGTTAGAGAGCAAAGGCTTAGAAGTACCCAAAAACTAAAGAACAAAAGGACTGAAGGTGGGATAAAAATAAATTAAAAATAAAGTGTGTGGTGTGGGTTGGTTATTCTTCTTTATTCTTCCTCTTCACACTTTTCTTCTTCCTCGCCTTCGCCTTTTTCTTCTGCGGTCTTCTCCAGATTGTATTTCTGGATGTTTTCATCAGCGAATTGTTGCACTTGTTTTATTATCTCTTCACCCTGTGGATGGGAGAAAAGGTGTGCGAATCTCCTCTGGGCCTTAAGGTATTCTTCTACTGGTTTCTTCTCTTTGATCTTCCTTACTCTGGTGAGCTCCCCGTTCTCGAACTCCACGATGGGGAACAAGCCTGTCTCGTGAGCCATTCTGGCTATGTGGATTGAGTCCTCTCCTTTGATACCCCATCCAGTTACGCAGGGAGTGTAAACGTGGAGGTATTTGGCGCCTTCAGCTTTAACCGCTTTCTTGGCTTTCATGGAGATGTCTCTGGGGAACGCTACGGATGCTGTAGCCACATAGGATAATCCGTGGGCCAGTGCAATGGATACCATATCCTTCTTCTGTTTGATCTTTCCGGGTTTTTGTGAGCCTACAGGAGTTGTGGTGGTGTGGCAGCCCATGGGTGTCAGCCCACTCTGCTGGTTGCCGGTATTCTGGTAGGCTTCGTTGTCCAGACAGATGTACAGCACGTCATGGCCTCTATCGAACATTCCGGACAGCGGTCCTATGCCTATGTCTGCAGTTGCCCCGTCTCCAGCGAATACCAGAACGTGTCCTTCATCTGTCCTGTTCATGGCCTTAAGGGCTGACTCAATCCCTGCAGCAACTGCTGCGGAATTCTCGAACAGGGAGTGGATGTATGGCACACCCCAGGAGCTCTTTCCGTACTGGGAGCTGATGATCTCCAGGCAGCCAGTGGAATTGGCTACGAAGCACTTGCCATCCAGTGCATCCAGAACATTTCTCACCACTACAGGGACTCCACAACCCGGACAGGCTCCATGCCCTGAAGCAAAGTACCTGGTATTCGCATTCGTATTGGTGTTCGTGCTCATGGTATCACCTCATCAAATTCTTTGGCATCACCAAACTGGAATCCGGGGTCTGCCTTACCCTCAAGCACCTGATTGATGCTCTTCTCTACCTGACTTCTAGGTATGTCTCTTCCTCCCAGACCGAGAGCTATAGAATAAACCGGAGCATCTCTCCCATAATTGGCGCTTTTGATGTCAATAGTTGCTGGGCCGTCATAGCCAAAGGAGACAGCTCTCTCGAAAACAATAATTTTCTTGGCATTCTTCAAAGCCTCTCTCATCTCCTCCACGGGGAATGGTCTAAAGGTCCTCAGCTTGACAGTACCTACATCCTTTCCTTCACTTCTCATCTCGTTTACCACATCTCTCACCAGGCCAACGAGCGAGCCCATAGCCACCACAACAGTTTCGGCATCGGGGTTTTCAGCCACAACATGTCCTCCCCAGTCTCTTCCGGTTATTTCATGCCATTCCTTGAATTCATCCAGCATGATCTTCCTGGCTCTTTCCATGGCTCTCTGCATAGCAACTCTGAACTCAGTATAGTATGCTGGAGGGGCGTAACTACCAAAAGTGAGAGGGTCTTTGGTGGTCAACTTGGCGGGAGCCTCATAGGGGGATAGATAACTGTCCACAGTTTCCTGGTCAAGCAGGTCTATAGGCTCGTAAGCGTGGGTGAGCTTGTATCCGTCCATGCACACCATGTAGGGTAGCATTACCTTGGGGTTCTCTGCGGTCTTGAACGCAGGAGGCATGATATCGTGAACTTCCTGATTGTTCTCCACATAAACCTGCATTATTCCCGCATCTCTCATGAACATGCTGTCCTGATGGTCGTTCCATATGCTCAATGGAGAGGATAGAGACCTGTTGCAGTTGACCAGGACAATAGGCAGTCTCATTCCAGCAGCGCTTATCAGCACTTCGCTCATCAAAATCAGACCCTGAGAGCTGGTCGCGGTGAAGGACCTTGCTCCCGTAGCGGAAGAGCCCACCAGAATTGATGCGGCACCGAATTCGGATTCAGCAGTGATATACTCAGTATTTCCCAGCTCGCCATTGGCATACATCTCTGCCAGTCTTTCTACAATCTCCGTCTGAGGCGTAATCGGATATGCACATATCACATCAGGTTTACACGCCCTCACGCTGTGTGCTACCGAATAAAAACCTCTTACTACCTGCATCATTTTATCATCAC
>CAZQTT010000079.1:5255-10306 GCA_964596255.1 uncultured archaeon | reverse complement strand
TGTAGAATGACTCTTTTTCTTCTTGCTCTCTCCGGGGGTTGTAGTAGCAGTAACCATCTAATCCCTGGATGATGACTGGCTTCACGAATAAGGTCTCTTTGTTGTACATCTGCATGAGGTTAGGATCACATACCTCCTTGTGTATTGAGGTGACGAGCTGCTTGACCTCCTTGACGGTGAGGGGAGCAGCGATGACGAATGAGGCTTCAGGTATGGAGAGTTCTTCGATGTTGGTGCTGCTGTAGAAACCCCTGTCCATGATCAGAACGAACTCATTTATCCCTAAGGCCTTAATCTTCTTTACAGTGTTCTTTAGGGTGGACACATCCCTTATGCTCCCCGGATAGACATCATACATAACAGGGATCCCCTTCTCCTTATCCACCACCACTGAGAGATTGACCTGAGGCAACTTATCCCTATCCCTGTTATACCCGTACTCCATCAACTTCATCCTGGAGTAGGATGAAAGAGAAGTTATGTCATAGAGTAGGGTGGATGAGGTGTCCAGCTTGTTCACCATCTCTGTGGAGAACTTGTGGGTGTTGCTGTTCCCCAGCTTATCCAGGAACCTGCTGAGGGATTGCGAGGATATTGCTGTATCCCAGTCGGAGAGAATGGTACCTTCACACCATCTGGAGATATGGTATAGGGGTAAGGGTCTCACCACACGATTGATGGCCAGCAAGAGAGCGGTTTTAGCATCTTTCTCAGATAAGATTTTGCGTAGAAACTCTTCCAGCTTGAGTTCCTCCACAATGTGCAGGATGGGTATAAACTCTCCATAAGATAACACTGTCCTGGGATCCCTTGATCTTACTCTCTGGGGTTTGCCGTCTACGTTCTTTCCTAGATACTTGCTCTTCTGTCTGGTCTTCTTGATATTGGGATCGTAGTAGGGTGTGATCTCATAGAAATACTCTTTACCATTTATTACCTTCTTTCGAATAAACGGTTTCATATGCCTAATTAGGCAATCATTGTATTTATAGTTTTTGGTGAATAGAGCAATGATGCAACTCCTACAAAGCAACAGATAATTTACATCGCGTTATAACAATAATAGGGAAATAAACGATAAGATCTTAACATTTAACACAATCAAAATAGAAATCCTACTGTACTGAACGATAATATGCCTAAAAACAGTGGGAAGACAGGATACACTTTTGCTCCTGAAGCTGAAGGTCACGGAACGGATGCGGCTATTGCCAGTTTTCACAGGTGGAGTGGCCTGGTGAAGACTAGAATCCCTTTCATCAAAATGGTAGCCTCGGCAATAGTGATCGGTTCAGGGGGAAGTGGAGGCAGAGAAGGTCCCACCGCCCAGATCTCCGCAGGTGTAGGTTCACTTGCAGCAAAAGCTCTTAAATTGAGTGTTAAAGATAGGAGAATAGCTGTTGCAGTAGGTATTGGAGCCGGTATCGGTAGTATTTTCAAAGCTCCTCTTGGTGGGGCTCTTCTGGCATCAGAGATTCTTTACAAGAGGGATTTCGAGTCGGATGCCCTCATACCTGGATTCGTAGCCTCAACGGTGGGTTATGTAGTATTTTGCTCTTATGAAGGTTATGAACCAACATTTGCATTTCCAGATATCGTAATCCCTCCCGTTCAGCTCCCATTTTTCGCCTTAAACGGACTTATTTGCGGAATAGTAGGTATCGCGTATATATCCATGTTCTACAAGACCCACAATGTCTTCACGAGCTTTTTTAAGAGGTATAACTTGCCACGTCACCTCAAACCGGCATTGGGGATGTTCATCACTGGACTGCTTGCAGTGGCCCTTATAATGATCTTCCCTGAGGATAATGGTATTGCCGGGTTAGGTGTTCTGGGAATGGGTTACGGTTTCCTCCAGATGGCAATGTACAACATGCTTTCCTTGGAGATTATGTTTATAATAGGGATAGCCAAGATAGTTAGCACCTCTCTTACTATCGGCTCCGGTGGTAGTGCTGGTGTATTTGCTCCCGGTCTGGTTACAGGCGGTATGATAGGGGGTTCAGTAGGTGTAGTGCTCAACGCTCTCTTTCCCCAAATGATACCTGTTACTGTCCTGCCCGCCTTTGTGGCCACTGGTATGATAGCGCTATTTGGGGGAGTTGCTAACGCTCCCATATCAGTTATGATCATGATCTGCGAGATGACGGGTAACTACTCCCTCTTTTTACCCGCAATGGTAGCCGTGGCTATATCCTACCTCATCACTGGTAAAAGGACTATATACGTAGAGCAAATGGATACAAAGGCTGATAGTCCTGCCCACAGAGGGGAAATGATGGTATACGTATTGGAGAACGTCAAAGTGGAGAGAGCTATGGTCCCCGCAAAAGATGTTATCTCCGTCTCTCCCCTAGATACTGTTCTGGTAGTTATGAAGCTTATTGAAGAAACGGGCCATATAGGGTATCCGGTCATCGAGAACGGTGAGCTGGTAGGGATTATCGCTTTTGAGGATGTGGAGAAAATACCTGTAGAAGAGCGGAGCGAGACCAGGGTCAGCAGCGTTATGACCGCAAACCCAGTAACCATATACCCTGATGACAATCTGGAAACAGCTCTGAGAAGACTGGTGAAATATGACATCGGTAGATTACCTGTAGTGGATAGAGAAAATGAGAAGAAGTTGGTTGGATTCATATCCAGACCAAATATTATCAAAGCTCATGCCAGAGAGCTGCTACAGCTCCGAAAGAAGTAAAGAATCGGTTATATTTGATACGGGCATCTCAAATTTGTTTTTTAAAACTCAACCAAAATTCTTATATAGAACTACAAATCCGCTAAAGTAAAACGGATGAATAAGAGACATTTAAGGAGAAAAATGTTGATTGAGAGTCCGAATATAAAAAATCACTTTTGGAGGTGGTTAGATGCAAAACATGCAAGGAACACCAATTCTCGTGCTTAGGGAAGGAACCCAAAGGACTTCAGGACGAGATGCGCAAAGACAGAATATTATGGCGGCCAGAACGATTGCCCAGTCGGTCAAATCAACTCTGGGGCCAAAAGGAATGGACAAGATGTTGGTTAACGGTGTAGGAGACATAGTAATTACCAATGACGGTGTTACTATTCTGAAGGAAATGGATGTAGAACATCCGGCAGCCAAGATGGTAATTGAGATTGCCAAAACCCAGGAGAATGAAGTTGGGGACGGCACTACCACTGCAGTAGTTATTGCAGGTGAGTTGCTAAAAAGAGCTGAAGAATTGTTAGATCAGGATATTCATCCCACCCTTATCGCTCGCGGTTATAGACTCGCCGCAGAGAAGGCAAAGGAAGTGCTCGACGATATGGCTACTCCGGTAAGCAAAGATGACGAGGACATCCTGCAGAAAATCGCTGCTACAGCAATGACAGGTAAGGGAGCAGAAGTAGCTGTGGATAAGCTCTCTGAGATCGCAGTTAGATCTGTCAAGACCATTTCTGAAGAAAGCGAAGAAGGAATTGAAGCGGATACAGACTTCATTAAAGTTGAGAAGAGGCATGGAGGAAATGCAGACGATACAGAGCTGATCGATGGAATTGTGATCGACAAAGAGATAGTCAATCCTGCTATGCCCAAGAAAGTGGATAATGCCAAAATACTTTTGCTTGATTCTGCGCTGGAAGTTAAGAACACTGAAACAGATGCTCAAGTGCAGATAAACGATCCCGATATGCTTCAGAAGTTCGTGGATCAGGAAGAGAAAATGCTCAAGGACATGGCCGACAAGGTAGTCAAATCAGGGGCCAACGTCCTTTTGTGCCAGAAAGGAGTTGATGACCTGGCTCAGTACTACCTGGCCAAGCAGGGCGTGCTTGCAGCCAGAAGGGTAAAGAAGAGTGATCTGGAAAAGATTGCCAAAGCTACCGGCGGCAAGATAATGTCCGATCTCAGGGATATCAACGAAGAAGACCTGGGTAACTCAAATCTGGTCGAAGAGAGGAAGGTCGGCGACGAGAAGATGACCTTCGTTACGGGCTGCCAGAATCCCAAGGCCGTAACAATTCTGGTAAGAGGAGGAACTGAGCACATAGTCGACGAAGTTGCCAGAGGAATCGAGGATGCTATCAGAGTAGTTACTGCTGCACTTAGAGATGGAAAAGTGGTTCCCGGAGGCGGAGCACTGGAGATCGCAGCATCCCTCAAGCTCAACGAGTGGGCCCCCAGTCTGGGAGGAAGAGAACAGCTGGCCGTTGAAGGCTTTGCCAAATCACTGGAAGTTATTCCCAGAACCCTGGCGGAGAACGCCGGTCTGGACCCCATCAACTCCCTGGTAGAGCTGAAATCAGCACACGAAGAGGATAAGAAAGATTCCGGAATCGATGTCAACACAGGAAAGATAGGCAACATGAAAGAGCTCGGTGTTCTGGAGCCAATCAGCATAAAGACCCACGCAATCAGCTCCGCAGACGAAGTAGCCGTAATGCTGCTGAGGATTGACGACGTAGTCGCCAGCAAAGAAGGTAGCGGCGGCGGAGCCGGTGCCGGCGGCATGGGCGGCGGAATGCCACCCATGGGCGGCGGCATGATGTAAAGCACACCTAAGGAGTTTTCTAACTCCAACCCATTTTTATTTTTACCAGAAATGCGTTCTGTGGAGAGGAATCATATTACTAATGCACCTCATGATTCCCCTTCCAACCCCTTTACAAGTAGATATTTCAGAAATTACACTAGAAGATTAAGGGTTTTCCGCTGAAATCCACTAAGGCAGAAGTCCTATCCTAGGATAATCGAGATGCAGGAGTTGTACGAGAAGATCCTCAACTACAACCCTTCCTCCAGACGTGGAGAGTGATTCTGTCTGGATTAAAATAAACCCGGGGCCTCATGTCGCATGTTACGGAGGGATTGGACTGCTAAAGAAAGATGCGAAACCGGAAGATGCATTCAAAACAGTTGAGCTTTCTTAAACTGAAGGAAGAATACTTTTAAAAACACTTCAATTTAAAAATCATAATACCTTAAAAAAGAAAAATAGAGAAGTGATATCAAATGACAGTCATTGGGGCTGATTGTAACGGTCTCGTTGCATCAGTGATGCGGTATCTTTGATACC
>CAZQTT010000079.1:4629-5155 GCA_964596255.1 uncultured archaeon | reverse complement strand
GCCTGAGTGGTAAGTGAAGTTTAGTTAGTACCATGATAGAGCGGGGGTTGCCGAGTGCAACGGTCTCGTTGCATCAGTGATGCGGTATCTTTGATACCGCCTGAGTGGTAAGTGAAGTTTAGTTAGTACCATGATAGAGCGGGGGTTGCCGAGATAGGAAAAGGCGCAGGGCTTAAGTCTCTGGTAAGAAACCCTGTCCCGAAGGGGTCCGCGGGTTCAAATCCCGCCCCCCGCATGCCTAATTAGGTTCAAATCAAATAAATTAGCAGTTTTACACATTCGATTTATTTCGGTTACGTTAACTTCTTTGAAAAACAGAATTATATTTAGCCCTTAGCACAGAGAGTGAAACAGTGTAGTATTATTACGGGACCAAAATACTTATTCTATCTTATTAGTTGGCAACCAGACAATTAGACGTTAGAATTTTAACAAAGGAGAGACTCGATGTATTTTTGGACCTTACTTAATACCTCGGTAAGCAGAAATCTTTAGAGTTTACTGTGAGAGATGATTAGTCACTTTC
>CAZQTT010000079.1:1223-4529 GCA_964596255.1 uncultured archaeon | reverse complement strand
GTGAGTTCGTCACTTTCGTGAGTTCGTCACTTTCGTGAGTTCGTCACTTTCGTGAGTTCGTCACTTTCGTGACAACCTTGTCAACGTGGTTGACTAAGCAACCTCCTCAACGTGGTTGACTAAGCAACCTCCTCAACGTAGTTGAGTGAGCCTCTTTAGCTTGAGGTAGTTTACTGGTTAGGGAGCTAACTCCCATCACCAGAGTCAATTAAACATAAAATATGAAAGCCCTTCAACTTGTTAGGGGAAGTTCTCGATTACTCCTTGACTTTTCCCAATAGATGCCATAAGCAGGCAATCAGCAATATTTTCAGGTTCGCCTGCTGTTTAATTTGCAGCCTTTATGACTTGTTTTAGGTCGGTAGGTTGCTGGAAAAGGTATTGTCCATCCTTTGATATTTACATTATTTGTTCTCGTCAATCGGCTTGAGTTAACCGGTCCGTGAGGGGACAGTCCGGTTCATTGCTATGTTAATTCATATAGAGGTGGATTCAGAAGGTGAATTGTCTTTGAAGGGTGTATCGATGGACAGATCGTCTGCAGAGATGTTCTCCATCTGTTGTGCCACGAGCGCTAACTGTTGCTCCTATTGCCTGAAGCTATTTTTCATTAGTGAAAGCGATCTCAATATTTTTTCTCTATTCTTTTCACAACTATTTTACTCTGAGGAATCTATACTGATTAACCATGATATTTGCAGATATGGAAGAACCACCTTGTTGGAAGGACCAAAGAGCAAAATACAACTTTAAATGTATAAACCAGCTTTGTCCATACAACATGGATGTTTCCTACTGCTACCACAACTTCAGTGATGAAGTAAAAGAACTTTTTCAGGAGCTTTTCGAGCTAAGATCCAGCATCTCCAGAAGATCAGAGGTTGAAGTAGAATCCGAATGCGTTCAACAAACTTAATTTTTTATTTTTTAATCGGGTTGGACATTTGCCCTAAATCCACATCAGTCATTTCTTCTTCAACGAATTACACGTCCAGTCCTCCAATATTATCCACACTAACTATCAAAACTATGGTGACGTGATTGAATTATATTATATTATATTATATTATATTATATATTCAAACCAATATCTTATCCCCGCATGGTTTTCCCTCAAGGTCTTCATGAATCCGTATCCATTCAGCGATAAGGACTTTCACATATTTTTTATCCTCAGTAGGAATTAAAAACAAACTGAGTTTTAACTGAAAATAACTAAAATCAACGTAAAATGGGTTTTTCAGGAAAGCATAAGTATGACATATAATAATATAGAAATATGGATTCCATTTTCTCCCAGAACCTAAGGAGGTGGCCGCATCAGGCTTATACAAACTTTCCCGATCTCCTCTGGATTTTCATCCCAGCCATTATCGCCCTGCTGGTATTCAATATAGAAAGCGCTATTAAAAAGTCTCTGGCATTCATACCGGGATCCTTTAATTTGTACCACCTGTACGCATCCCACTTTGTCCATTTCACTATCCAGCACTTGAGTTCCAGCCTTGTTATCTATTTCATATTTGTTCTGGCAGCATACATTATCTTTGTTAAAACCGACCGCAAATCCTTTTTCTGGAAATCATATTTAATCATCCTGGTGATGGCTCCTCTTCTGGGATCTCTTTCCTGGATTCTGGCCAGCCATATCTATCCCCAACTTGGAAAACTGCAGATATATGGCTTCTCTACCATTACATCCGCGGCCATTGGGCTCTTTGGGTTTGGTATAATTCTTTACCTTATATCCCTGAATGCAGAAAAGAATTCGGCTTTTCTGGCCATATTTGCCTTCGGGGTGGCCTTTGTACCAGCAATATATGGTTATTTCCTTCCCAGTGCTCTTTTGTTCCTCCTGTGTATATTGTCTTTTATTTTCTCTACCCAAAATTCCTTACTGGAAAAAAGACATCTGGCAATAATACTAATCTGGCTAATACTTTATCAAATAGGTGTACAGGCCATGTTCCCTCCAGAGATATTTTATGATAAATTCGCTATAAATATTCCCTCCCACTACGCAGGTTTCTCTACAGGGATCATCCTTCCCATGTTCTTTTCAAACTCGAAACCGGACTCAAAATAAAGTATAGGAAACCAATAGTTTTTACAGACTATTACAGACTATCTCCATACTTTGCCTCTATAGTGCCCTGTAATGGGACATCCCAGACAGATCTTGTCCGTCCAGTAATCACAGGTCCCGCAGTTGGAACCACATGGTGACTCCTTGGCAGGTTCTACATGGATTCTCATGGGAACTACTGTGTCCCGCTCGGCCCTGACCATAATCCCCACATCTATATCGTGGACATCGGAACTGGGTCTGATATGCTGGTCCACAATTGCCTCCAGAGTGGAGAGGTCTTCACAGATAAACATCATAGTGAGGTTCATGTTCCCTGCTACTATAAACCCGTTGAGGAAAAAGGGACAGCCATCGAACAATTTCAACAGATCTCTGGGTTGTCTACATTTCACATCCACTTTTAGGATATAGAGGCCGGGCTCTTTTATGTTGACACCATAGCTGTGATTTACTATACCCCTCTCTTTCATTTTTTTAATTCTAGCACCGACGGATGGTTGAGAGAGACCGGTGAGTTTGGCAATTCTATCCTGAGAAGCTTCAGGGTTCTCTTCCAGTATCTCCAGTATTATCTTATCTTTATCGTCCAATTCAAAAAGACCTGGCATATTTACATCAACTTTTCAAACCGTTTCATTTCTCATACTCACAAACATCCACTCATATTGCGCCCGGTGGGCGGCCTCCACACAAGAACAACCTTCTGTACAACCTCTCTGGGCCAGCAGAGAACACCTTACCTTCTCATCCAGCTCATAAACATCCTGAGGGTAAACACTCAGGGATTCACCATATCCATTACCTAATTCACGATCAACTTTAATTTCAGCCAATGATTTCACCCCCACGACTTCTTCATTATGATAGTATATAAGCTTTCTGCTAAAAAGCTATAACCTAAAGCTGTAATCGGCCTTTAATTTTTAGATTATAAAAAAGAAATATTAGACCTTAAGAGAGTAGACTTTAAGAGAGAATCACACACATGCTAGCGTATGTTCTGCTGGTGGACTGCAAAAATATCAATTCTCAACCATCAAAAATGGGAAATCGATGAGGTACATTGGAGATGTTATACCGTAACGCCCCTCTTCCTTTATTTTTCTCTTTGGTAACCTTTCCGACCCATAGCATTCTAAACTAACTACCTCAATACTTTTATCTAACTACCTCAATACTTTTATCTAACTACCTCAATACTTTTATCTAACTACCTC
>CAZQTT010000079.1:0-1123 GCA_964596255.1 uncultured archaeon | reverse complement strand
AATACTTTTATCAATATTCGCCATACAACATTTGCTGCTTTGATAATTTCCTCTATTTCTCCCTCTACAAATGTTACATACAAGCATCAACAGCTTTATGAAAAAATTATAGTCTATGTTCATTGTCACCAGCAAGCAGTTATCACCCCGACCTTTTTACCTCCTACTTCACCAAACAATTCTAAAGGTTATTTTTTCCGTACAAACTTTTTCAAAAAATCTCCTTATGTAACCAAGGTTTATATGAGTTCAAGTTGGTAAAGAATTAATATAACAGGGAATAATAAAGATAGTTAATTTAATTAATGTTAGATCAATTATTTTTCTAAAGCTTGGGAAAAACTAAAATAAGGTGTAAATTAGGGTATAACAAAAAAAGGTGATTCAATTATGGTTTCTGATTCGATTAAAGAAAAAGCTGTTAATCTCGCTTCTGAGATTAAAGAAACAGATGAGTACAAAGAAATGAAAGAAAAGGAAGAAACGTTTAAACAGGATTCTGAAGCTCAAGAATTACTTTCCGAGTTCCAAAATAAACAACAGGATTTTATTTCCAAAAGGGATTCTGGAGAAGTTGACCAGGAACTGGTAAACGAGCTGACTGATATCCAGGAAAAGCTGAAGGAAAAAGATTCTATGGTCAACCTGGGCGACTCCTACAGCAAATTCATGGAAGTGCTGGGAGAAGTCGTAGAAACAATAAGTAACGAAATAAACTTCGACATCGGAGAACTGTACCGCAAATAAACCTGCAAGTCATCAATCTGGACTGCACCCATTTTGGCGGACACTGTTCTAAGTTAATGGTTTATATACTTATTCTCCATCTCGAACTCGTTGGGTGTTAGGTACCCGATGGATGAGTGGAGCCTTTTCTGGTTGTATACCTCCTCTATAAATCCTTCAACACCGTTATAAGCCTCACCAAACATCTCATAGTCTGAAAGATATACCTCTTCGTACTTCAATGTTTTAATGAAGCTCTCTGCGTAGGGGTTATCGTAGGGGTTGCCTTTCCTGCTCATGCTGATCCTGATCCCATGGTTTTTCAGGCAACTAACGTATTCTTTGGAAGCGTACTGCACTCCCTGATCTGAGTGATGGACTAAATTGAGGCTATTGC
>CAZQTT010000078.1:0-10767 GCA_964596255.1 uncultured archaeon | reverse complement strand
AACGGCACGCCTCCCCGCACTGAAGTACGGGGTTTCCGTGCCTTACAAACCATGAGAATATAAAGAGGGCGAAACCGGTATTCAGCTATTTATTTTTAAGGTTAAAGTTTTAATAGCGTTACTATTACTCTTTCTTCTTTCTTTAAGCTCTTGATAAATTCTTAATAGCTCTTCAAGCATTTCAGGCATTTAAATGTCCATCTTGTGGAATTAAGGTTAACACACCGGGTGGTGTTTACATTGCCTATAAGTTCTCATTAAAAAAATTGATTTCTAGAACCAATATACCAACAAACCCTGAAACCAATTAGGAGGAACTCTAACTGCTCTTTAGGCAAAAGCTATTTATATTTTAAATTACAGCCTTAGATATAAGAGGAGGTGATTGTAAATGGCTGGAATACCAACCGCACCAATCGATAGGTTGATGAGAAAGGCAGGAGCACCAAGAGTTAGCGAAGCTGCCAACAAAAAGATGGTAGACGCACTCGAAGAATACACTGAAGAAGTAGCCAGAAAAGCTGTAGACGTAGCCAGGCACTCTGGCAGGAAGACTGTCAAAGTTGAGGACATCAAACTAGCTCTTAAACAATAAACCACAAATTAAATTTATTTTTTTATTGTATCATAAAGCATAGATTTTAATCACTGAAGAGGTGGTTCTTTTACACTAACTAGAAGGTATTCCAAGGAGATATTTCGCTTCTTTCAATATCTCATTTTGATGGTCCAGCTTTCTGAAGCTGGTTTTTTTAATTCTCACTATAGCGATGACTTGCTTACTGAGTATATCTAAAGAGAAATTATATTATTGATTTTAGGCCTGGCCTGTTTTAATAAAATAAAATTACCTCTGTGGAGGTACGGGAGAATAGACCTTACTATCTGACTGGGGTTAAGCTCTGGCAAGCATAATGTGTTGGACATCTCCATAAAGGAGGTAGCGCAGCCGTTCTTAGGCATTACGGCTTGCTTTTCTCAAACAATTCATAGGTGGTAGATTCTTCTTTCCTCAACTCATCCAGCTCTTCTTTAATTCTTTCTGTCTGCTCTTGGATAACTTCAAGTATTTCTTCCTTTCCATATCTCTCTTTAATCTCGAGTGCTGACATGATCACAGCAAGCGGATTCCTCAACCTGTCGGCAGCCATGTCAAATTGGGAGAGGTTTTTGGCGAGCTGTTCCATGGCAGTCACTTTATCTTGCTCGACCTCATAAGCGCTTAAAGCGAAGGCTATGTTGCTTGCCAGCTTTTGCAGAAGTGTGGCTTCCTCATTACTGAAGTCTGAATTGGAGTGGATGGTGATAATGCCTTGCTGTTTCTTATGTGTTAGGGGGACAGAGAATGCATACTTATGTGTTTTTTCAGTACATCTCTGGCATAATTCACTGTCTGTAGGTATTTCCTTTGCCTCTCCCTCCATTGCTCTATGAACCGATGGGCATTTGTTAATTACGTTTTTTATTGCTTCAGTACTGACTCCCTCTGACTTTATAGGGACTGGCTGTCCATCTCTAATAACGCAGGCGAATATATCCTCGTAGAGAAGCTTTAAATTCCTGCAAACAGCATCTAATACTATTTCAGGCTTTTTAATCCTGGCAACCACCTCATTAGTCTCAGATATAACTCTAAGCAACCTATTTAGCCTCCTTAGATGAGTTACATCTAATAAAGAAGCTATGGACTTCTTTGTACCGGGTATCATATCGATGGTGATGAATACGTTCCTAACATTGCCCTTCCGGTCTATCAGTCTAAACTCATATCTATTGGGCATGCCATCTTCCTTCCTTCTGTTGGAATGGTATCCCAGCATCCTCTCCAGGTCATCGGGATGAACAAAGTCCTTCCAGCTCTTTTTACCCTCAATTTCTTCCTTCTTGTAACCAGATAACTTCTCGCACTCCTTGTTTATCATATCTATAGTAGTATCCTCCCCGATAACTATCATGGCCGTTCCTGTATGCTCAAAAGTGGCTCTATACCTTTCTTCACTCTCCTTAAGCCTTTCCTCTGCCTTGAATTTCGATCTTGCGAAAACCAGGTCATCAATCACTTCTTGCAGTAAACTAAGTTCATCTTCACTTATTTCAACACCCTTTTCAAGAGTAACAAAGAACAGACCAACGATCTGACTACTCTCTTTCATGGGAATAACTAAAGAACAACAACTTCCTTGAACATGTTCCCTGTATGCACAGCTCTTGCAGACTTTATTATAAACAATGTACAATTCTCCAGTCTCAATAACCGCCTTCACACACTCAGGAACTCCTTCACCCTCAATTGACGCATCCACATAACCAAGGAATTGAGGTTCTTCAGCTCCAGCTCCAACTCCGGCAACTGGAACGATAGAGTTATCCTTGTTCACCAATGCAATACTGCAGCCCAAGTAGCCTCGAATCTCCAGCAATAACCTGCAGGATTCATTCATCAGTTTTTCCAGATCCTGTTCCTGAACAATGAGCTGGTTAATATTACGGATAGCCATAAGAAGAGAGTTCAAGTGTTCAACATGTTCTTCTGCCTGCCTTTTTTCTGTCACATCCCTTAATATTCCTGAAATCCTTTTTATCTCTCCTTCACCACCCTTAATCAGTCTACCTCTTTCTTCAAACCATCTGACTCCCATCGCCGGAGTATGTACCCGAAACTCGGAGGGTGGTTCTTCTCCAGTCTCCAGTGACCATTGCAGATTATACATCACCTGTTCTACATCCTCGGGGTGTATGATTTCAGTAAAATCTCTACCCACAATCTCCTGAACCTTGTAACCATAATTTTCCACCTGAGGACCAAGGTACGTTATCACTCCCTCAACATCCATGGTGTAGGGAATGTCCGTCACACTATCAACAAGTTGGCGGTATCTCTCTTCACTCTCTTTTAACGCCTGTTCATACTTCTTCTTGTCAGTAATATCTCTAACAAGTGATTGGACCAGAGTTTTACCTCCAGACTCGAAGGTGCTGGCAGAAACTTCAACGTAACGAACTTCACTATCTTTGGTCAAATAATCTACCTCAAAGTTAACATATCCATCTCTTGAAATTTTGTTGAACTTCTGTTCCACATCTTCAGTACTTTCAAGAGGGGCTAAATCCATTACATTCAGTGCGAGCATTTCAGATTTTGAATAACCCGTCAACTCCAAACTCTTCTGGTTGGCGTCAATAATTTTACCTTCCAAATCATGTATAAGTATGGCATAATTAGAGTGATTGAAGAGGTTGCGATACCTCGCTTCACTCTCCTTTAACCTTTTTTGTGCCATTCTTTTCTCAGTGATATCGGAACAGAAAGCCATGAAGTTACCGTTTTCCAGAAATACAGCGTTAAGGTCAACATCAACTAGTGAACCGTCTTTGCGCTGGAGTTTTCTCTCATTGCGATATTTTCCAGTTGATTTTAGCTGTTCAAAATCTTCTAATGGAACTCCTTCAGTCTTATCCAGATCAGGTATGGACATGTTTAGGATCTCACTTTTGGTATACCCCAGCATTTCGCATGCTGCATTGTTCACGTCAATGTACTCTCCCTTTGCATTGGCAACAAAAATAGCTACTGGAGAGTTGTCTACATAAGTCCGATATTTCTCTTCACTCTCTTTCAGGTTTTCTTCTGCCCTCTTTTGCTCAGTAATGTCCTGGATGGTTTCTATAGCTCCGGTGATTCTGTCTTCCTCGTCTTTCAGCGGGCACGCAGTGAAATACAACCACTTTCCATCCTCACCGAGGTGGGGGAAGTAATCAATTGCCTCATATGCTCCTTCTATGATGGATGTTCTCAATTGCTTTCCACCATAATACTGAACAAGGTCTTCTTCGTTGCCGTCTATGATTAAATCCGCCATAGTGGGGCGTTCTTCGTGGTACCAGGGATACCATTGCTTAGTTGTTCCAATAACTTCTTCAGTATTAACGCCAGATAAGTTCTCACAAGCCCTGTTCCAGTACGTGACTTTATGGTCGTTATCAACAACGAATTTTGGAACTGGAGTGCCTTCAACAATATCTTCCAAAGTCTTCTCTCTTTGTCTTAACGCTTCTTCCACTTGTTTGTGCTCACTAAAGTCTCTGGCTACTGCAACCATGCCCGTCAATTCATTAGAGTTAATCAGGGGTGTAATTTTCAATAGATAATCTCTATCCTCACAAATACAATCAATAGAGATCTCCTTTCTTTCCCCAATTACTTTATCCACAGCGTTCTGAACCTCATTTAGAGATTTATCACACCAGAAAAAGGATATATGCGTTCCAAGTATTTTTTCTGCTTGGTCATCATTTAGAGAATAATGCTCCTTCACATAAGAGTTGAAGAAGGTGACATTGCCTTTTGAGTCCAGCATAAAGACCATATCATTTACTTTTTCTACCAGAGTAGAGTAAAGTTTCTCTGACTCTCTTGCTTTCTTCCATGCCCCCTTCAATGATTCCTCTGATTGTTTACGTTCTGTGATATCGCGTACGCTGGCAAGGATCCTTTCTGTATCTCCTATGATAGCTTTTTTCAGCGTTACTTCTTCCCAGAATATTGTTCCGTCTTTTTTCATCCCCTGCCATTCAAAGGTTTGGGGCCCCTCTGTTCTTGCTTTTTGAACCCATTCTTTAGCCCTTTCATTGGTGTAAGGCTCTCCTGCACTCAAATCACCCACTTTCAGGTTCAAAGCCTCTTCGCGAGAATAATCGTATAACTCGCACATCCTCTGGTTGACGTCAAGGATTTCGGCTGTATCTGGGTCATGGATGAATATAGCATCACCTGACTTATCGAAAAGCTCCTGATAACTCGTCTTAAGTTCCTGTAGCTTTTCTTCAGCCTCCTTTTGTGCAGTAATATCAGTTAAAAGGTTTAAGGTGGCTGGTTTGCCATCCCATTCAACTGAGGCAACCTTAACTTCAGCCCACCTAATGTCTCCCGTCTTATCTATGAACCTGAACTGATAGCTATCAGTTCCCACATCACTAACCCTCTCCTTGTAGCGGTTGAATACCATTTCTCTGTCATCGGGGTGAATGAATTCGGAGAAGGGTGTAAACATCATTTCTTCTTGTGAATATCCTGAGACCTCCATTGCTCTGGAGTTAACGTACACTATCTTTTCATCCTGCACCACAACAATGCCCTCATTAGCGTTTTCTACGAGAGCCTTGTACTTCTCCTCCACTCTTTGCAGGACTTTTTGTGCTTTTTTGTGCTCAAAGTTCTCTATTAGCTCCCATTCACCTTCTCTTACCACCAGTGTGTAGTGGTGCCTGCTGGTCAGATCAGCTATCTCAGAAGTCTTGAGTCTATCAAAGGGATATGAGCAGAGGGCAATCATCACTTTATCGTCTATTGTTCTATGAATCTCTTCTTCATAATTGATGAAATTCTTTAGGTTATCGAGCCGTGCAGCATCCCCTGTAACCCTCAATCCATCATAACCTTCAGCTAAAGACTGATTCAGCTTCTCAGCCCAACTATCGATTAATTGCTGTGTATCATCTGTATTGTACCATTCTTCGTAAGATATAACTTCTATATTATGGGTTAGTCGTTTTTTAATCAGTTTTTGAGCCTCCTCTTTGGGGAACTCGGATGTGACCCAGATGCAATACTCATTATTCTCCAGACCTGCTTTAAAATAAGGAATTAAAACTTCCAGTAAATCATCTTTAGTCTGATAGAAATGGCAGATGTGAGTTCCCCAGCCGATTTCACCCAGAACACTGATTCCAGAGTTTCTACTCTCTTGTTTTTGTGTAGTAGTGGGAGTGTTGAACAGCAAAACAAATTTAGCTCCCTGTTGTCTGTCCTTTAGATGAATACTACCGCCGTACCTCTCCACTGTTTTCTTGACGATGTATAGCCCTAATCCTGTTCCGTTGGTACTGACTTCTTTTTCAAACACGCTGTCCTTTATATCTTCTGGAATGCCTTTGCCGTTGTCTGCAACTTCTACTTGACAGATTTCACCCTTATCCGTGATTTCAATATCTACATTATCTGCATTTCCATGAGTTATTGAGTTTCTTATTAGGTTATCAAATACAGAGGATACAGAGTCATCTGCTATAATTGTACAATCGCCCTGAACATTGAGGTTGACATACCCCTCATATTTATCTTGGATAGATTTTAGAGCATCACTGAGGTTTAAGGGCTTTAGGTTTCCTTCAGAGACCATTGATTCAACTTTTTTCATCTCTTTGAGGAATTCGGCGCTACCATCAATCTTTTTAAGAGCATTTTCTAATAATTCATCATTTTTGGTGTCCTGATAAACCTCCAGAATAGATCTGATGGTAGTTAAATCATTGAGAATATCGTGCCTCACATGGCTGTTTATTAACTTTAAAAGCTCGGACATTTGGGGAACCCCACAAATTCTTTAAGTGATAATTGTGATAATGAAGCTATAAAAGATTTACTCTTAAGAAAAATGAGTTATCAAAAATCCAATTACTCTCCAAGTTCAGAACCCAAAAATGAGCATTCTTGGTTTAAACATTATACGAGAAGATTTAAGATGATTACATTAGAGAGGTTACTGGTCAGTTGATAGAGATAAGAGATACACTTATCAGTGATTTTTCGGGCTTTGTACTTGTTGAGTGTGGAGTTTGTTTTTGTTGTTGCTTCACCCACTAACCCAACCGATCAGTGGTGCCCTGTATAGGAGATCGAAGTTCCATATTATGAAATAGAGCTTACTGCATCCATGGAAGTGAAGTTGAGGGCAGCAGTCGTAATTAAACGCCTAAAGCTACTGCAGTAGGGGTGACGGGTTCTTTACCCACAGGGGGAATGAAGTAGAGCACCATCAGAGGGTAAATTATCTTTTAATGCTCACCTCTAAGAGCATGCACTCCGATAAGTAATAATTCAAGAGCTATAGGGATGAATAGCTTGGCAAACACAATCCGGAAATCCAGTTTCACTCATACCCTACTCTCCTTCAACCTGGAGACCAGTAAATCAAAATTCTCAGAAATAAGATTTGTTGTTAAACGTTAAAGGTTTTATATGTGTGAGATGGAGGTAAGGAGATAACCCTAACTTCAAAAAATCTTACATGAGGGTATAGCACATATAAACATAGTTTAACACGGGAAAGAATGATAATGAATTTGGATAGGGTGGAAGATGTTTGAGAAAATATTGTTCCCAACAGATTTCTCTGAGGTATCTTTACATACTTTGTACAACTGTATTCCCACGTTCTCTAAGATGGGGGCTGAAGAGATAGTTATTATCCATGTTCTTGGTAGAGCTGTTTCTATTCAAGTAGAGCGGGAGAAGGCAGTAAAAAGGTTGGAAGAGGTTACAAGTGAATTGGAAGACAAGGGTGTGAACGCCAGATATGTGGTGGAGCCTTTGGGAAGTATTGGGAAAAATTCTGCTGAAGTAGTGTGCAAAAGAGCTTACGCTCAAGGTTTTGATCTGGTAGTAACTCCCACTAGAGGCAGGAATGTTTTTATGGAAACGCTAATTGGGAGTGTAGCCAGAGACATGATCAGGATATGTGGAGTGCCTGTTCTTCTGTTGAGGCATCAATGGGATGAAGAGAGAGAAGAGCTAAAACCGAAGATTGATTATAACCAAATTTTTGATAGGCCCTTGGTGGCTCTGGATTTTTCTACTTGTTCTGAGAGGGTTCTGGATGTAGTTAAAAAGGTTGAGGATGTCATAAAAGAAGCTATTCTTTACCACGTGGTAGATTACGGCAGGAGTGAAGACCTAAATGATAATATAAAAGAAGCAGAGTATACTCTCGAAAAATACGCAAGAACCCTCTCAATCTCAACCAAAAAAGAGATAGGGAGAGGTGGTGCATCTGAAACTATCATGTCGGCTGCTCAGGATACAGAAGCTTCAATGATCGTTACGAGTAAGAGTGGAGGTGGCATGCTTCACGAGGTTATAGTAGGCAGCACCACAAACTCATTGGTAAGAAAATTTAGTCAACCTGTGCTGGTGGTCCCCTGCCATGACTCATAGAAAGGTTAAGTAACATAAAAAGGGAGAAGTCAGCAAGAAAAGTGAAGCAAACTCCACTTGGTGAGTTAAGCTTCATAATTAATCTATGCCCTTTTCCAGGATTACAATTGGAATTGGGATTTCACTAATAGCTGCATCGAAATTCAGATTACTAAAAAAAGTATTTGACTAAATCTCATATGCCAATATCGATATCCTGTGACTGCGATGTTGAGAGTTGATTCTGTTCATTCTGGCAAATAACCTCACTACAGTTTATTTTATTGCAACCCGGCCCTAATTCATTAATTAGTGGAGGATTATCTTGGGATTGATTGCAACAGCAATACTTCTCCTGCTGTTCCTCCTGCACTACGAGTAGGCCGCTGGGTATTGCGACCATTGTGACCATCAGAACTAAAATCATAATAGCCAATTTGTCATCCATTATACGTTAAATTATGCTGGATAGGGTTATTGTTTGTGGATTTTATCATGGTCATTACTCAGAAAAATCATACTTACATTGCAGGTTCCTAAGCACTTTGTGAGGGTTCGGTGCTCTAAAATATGGGAGAAACTCCACTCCAGTTAATTAAAAATCTCCCCAGGGTGTGTTTCTTGAAAGGTTGGGGGGTCGGAATCAAGAAAAATTAGCTACCCTGGGGATTGATACCTTAACCTCAAGACTTGATTAAAAAACTTTTCCTTATGAAATAGATAGAGATGGTGTATGAGTAAATTTCTAAAATATGTGTAACATAAAATAAAAAGAGATACAATTATCATCCCTCATTGACATTAAAGATTAGAAATGCAAATTCTGAATGGGGGATCCACTCCAGCGTATCTCTAATCCCCCCTACCCCCTTTCTACTACTTGGCTAAAAGAATTTATACTCTACAGTATTCTATAGGGTTTTACGCTGCGTTAAACACCTAAATTTGTTGTTCAGCCTAATTGCGTTGGCCACATGGCATTTCTTTGACACACTTTTTTATATTAATCCTGTAAGATATTAAGTGAACGTTATTTCGAACCAGTCTTCAGATAAGCATGGTTACAAGCTGTCTTCAGATTTTAATCTTTAGCTCATACTACATTAAAAAAGAGAAAATTGGGTTTTGATAATTCAATCCTTTACTGCTTTTCCGCTTCGATGCTGAATTACCAATGGCCGTTGTTTTCTTTTGGAATCCATCCTGAGTAGAAAAAGCTCACCAAACAATTCCTGCATCTCGTAATCAAGGCTGGGATAGCAATCCCTCATAAAGTCTGCATTGTAAGGGCACAATCCTGAAACGCATGGAAAGCAGTAGCTGCCGGAGTAATCTCTATCACAAGGTTTTATATGAACCTGAACAGTATTTCTCATCTTCCTTCCCCCATTCAACCGGCGTAAATGAGTTCTTAGGTCAAATATCACTATAGGTTTTGGCAACTCAGAATCAATTATATTTTAATCTTTATTTCTTAAATCTGGCGTAGTAGTCGTATCTAAGCTCTCCATGGTTTGAGGTTTCCATAAGCAAGGAACTAAAGTGTTTGCATTTCTTAACTGCATTTGCACCACAAGAATTCCTTGCAAAATGGTTCGCATCCCCGCAATATGGACAGAAAACTACTTTTTCACCTGCTGTGCTATTTTCAATGTCAGAAACTCTTCTGCCAATCTTTATTATCGATTTTGTTTGAGTGGTGTGGAGCATCTTAAACCTCTCTCGACCGGCTTTACACTAATAAGGAATAACTTCATCATTAATAAATTACTTTGATTTTGAGTTAGTTGTGATGATGATGTTAAACACTTTTGGTAAAGTAAAGCACATACGTCATTGTGGAAAGTTTTATATACTTAATGTAAAGTAAACTTTACTAAATGGTGATTGATATGGAAAAGAGCGAATATGGTATGGCACTACTGGGACTCATCCTGGCCGTAACGGGATTTTTTGTGCTGATCTATGAGCCTTCACGAATCGAAAGCGCTTCAGGAGTTGGTTCTGCACTCGTAGCTGCAGGAATCGTGTTGTTATTGATAACTACTGTAAGGGTCAGGAGGAAGAAAAAGGGAGGAATAATAGAGGATGAGAGGGAGTTAACCATTGGGTTAAAGGCTGGTTATAGAGCATTCCAGATATCATTCATTCTTCAAGGCCTGCTACTGGCAATATTTGGCACCACTGAGCTTTCCACTCCGGTTGAGTCAGTGATAGGCCCTCTTTTCGCCGTAACTGGTTTGATCTATCTGGTTTACACCTGCCACTACACAAGGGAGATGGGGGGTAGATAATGAGGAGAGCAGATGAGAAAGAAACAGAGATCGCCAAGAAGAGCGCTATAAGTGGATTTGCAGTAGCATCTGTTCTACTGATCGTGTTTATCCTTTATGACTTGGTTGTTAGTGTCCATAGCTCCCAGTTGCTAATTGTTTTGGGAACCAGTCAGATTGCTTACTGGAACTCCAGAATATATTACGAAAGAGTTGTGTGAGAGTATGAAGAACAACTTGAAGATCTGGAGAGCAACAAAGGATATCACCCAACAAGAACTGGCACATGAGGTGGGGGTGACCAGACAAACAATAAACGCTATAGAAAAAAGTAAATACGATCCCAGTCTAACATTGGCCTTTAAACTTGCAGATTTTTTCAACTGCAGAATAGAAGATATATTCACCTACAAAGAATAGTTCAATCAGGAAACACACAAATGAAATACCTCAAGCTAAAGCATGAGGCTTACTCAACCACGTTGACAAGGTTGCTTACTCAACCACGTTGACAAGGTTGCT
>CAZQTT010000077.1:0-11238 GCA_964596255.1 uncultured archaeon | reverse complement strand
TTTGTACACTTCTACTAAAATAAAATTTACCAACTTATTTCATAGTAAACCCTTAAAAAACTCAAGCAGAGTCTGTTAATTAGAACTCTGTTATTAATTATATTTCTAGCTATTTTAATAAATTTATCAGATGTCATAGAGGGTCCACTTTTGATTTATCTAGTAATGTTATTCCTTTTTGTTGTATTATTCAGGTCGTTGATACTTACAAAAAAGTCTAAAAGATTTGCAACTCCCGAAAAACCATTACTGTATTATCTGTGGGAAAAATGGAGTTTAGCTATACTCATACCTCTGCTTATGCTGTTTTTATTCCCTACTTATTCTCCATTTATAGTAGGATCAATTGCCGACAGTAATGAAGATAGAGTAGAGTCATTAGCCGAAAAAATAACAAAAAATTCTGAAAGTGACATTGAGAAGGCTAGAGCCCTTTATAATTGGAGTTACCGTGGTGCTGGAAATATCGCGGGCGTGTACAACAAAGATATACTGCTTCGTATTTATCCACTCAATATTTACTCTGAGTACCCATATTTCTGTATAAGGCTCAAAGGTCATGATAATCCTTTATGGGTTCTAACAAGCAGGTGTGGAGCCTGCGATGAGTATTCCCTAATATATATGGAATTAGCGGATGCCGCAGGGTTAAATGTCAGGAGCATACACAACCGAGGAGAAGACCACAACTGGGACGAAGTAATTATTGATGACAACTCAATTATTGTAGATCCTTCTTGGCCAAAATATAATTCCTCACACTCATTCTACGATAATAGGAGGGGAGGGGAGGTTAACCTTTCCTATGCTTACGCTTTGTACCCAAACGGAACTAAAAAAGATGTGACGAGAGATTATACAGAAGTAGGAAACATAACTTTACGCCTTTTGAATGCTCAAGAAGAGAATTTGCCAAACATTTCTGTTCAAGTCTTCTCAAATAATTACAAAAAAGGCACGAACACAGGACTAAGTTGTACCTCAAATGGAAACGGCGAGTGTACTTTCACGTTGGGAGGAGGTAACTATACATTTAAAGCAGAGCAAGAAAGTTTAATTAATCCGCTTTTCAATCGAACTACTTTAAGCGTTGAAGAAGGTAAAAATAAAACCATTAACATTTTTCTAAAGAGACATTGGGAAATAATAAATCTTCCTGAGTGGCTGGAGATTATAAACAGTTTATCAGCTTGTATTCTCTTCTGGATTTCTTTGATATTTTTCTTGTCTTTACAAAGATTCGAAGGAACTTAAGTATAATTCAAAATAGAATAGAGTGATGGAGGTTGGCTCCACCACGTGAGTGACCGGCGGGGTCAGGTAGGTAAAGTAAGTTAGCAGTCAAGTAAGATATAGCTGGCGAGTAGGGTGAAAGTAATCACTTTCATTTCACATAAAGGCTTTAAATAACAATATAATAACCTTTGTTAAAGGAGAAGCCATTGGTAGGGGTTATTCATGACTGGTGATATTAAAGTAGGGTTCCTTGAAAATTTTGCTATAAATAATTGGTATAGATTTGTAGCATATATAGGTGCAATTGTTTTAATTTTGTCTCTGTTCCTAGAGCCTAAAGGAATTCAGATTGAAGATGTTAGGGGATTTGCTATTTGGAGTATTCTTACAGGCTTGTCGTTGTGGATAATTAAGGATATTATAGATAAAATATATACTTACTTTGAAAGACAACATGAGATGATTAAAGATGAATTGGAAGAAAAAGAGAAAACTTTGGCTGTTATTTGGGGTATAGTCAATATAGGCAGTTTTATTAGATGGATTTTTATCTTACTTTCGTTATTTAGCTAAAACTTCCCCAACTCACTCTGCCGAGTCTTTTCCTGCTTAATCTTACGGATGCTCTTAAAATGAGGTTGTTTATTCTGCTTTTTCCTTTGTTCAATCTCAAACTTCTTGCTGGTGAGCATAGGTTAAGGTTGATTGAGGTGGAATATATTGGTTGGGAGTGGGTTGAAAGTGAGAAAAATGATAAAATGGTAGTATGAAACTCAACATTAACAAAATTTTATTCTTTTAGATATTGTCCACCAACTGGCACAAACCTTTTTGGTTTTAGCGACTTATTGTATTTCTTTATGTCTTCAATCTCAATTGCCATCCACTTTTTCCTTTTTTTACCACCCCACCTTTCTTGTGACTTTATGTAATCCTTGAACTCATCTTTAGTAAGAAAAATCCTATCTCCGTAAGTCTGATAAATATCAAGAGGATTTTTAGTAATGAAAATTTTCTTTATCTTTGCTTCACCAACATATCCCGTATCCTCTCTGGACTGATAAAATACAAGTTTCATGCCTGTTTTTAGTTCTTTGAAAGCGGTTGCAGGTTTAACAAAAACATCTTTACCCTCTTTCAAGAACCGACTTACATATTGTTTGGGAATTGGATACGTAACTCCAACAATCTCAGGCATCTAATCACCTTCCTTTAGAATTAAGTTGTAGTCTTCTTCAGGTATCTCCCTCATTGCTTTACCAATTAGATGACCGCTCCACTTCTTTTTGTTGGTAATGAACTTGAGGTTAGGGATTAGTGATTTAAAGTCTACAGATTTAGAGAATATCTTAACAGGTTTTAATTTAATCCTCAGGGGGAATGATTCACTACCCATACCGGGTGGGGTTTTGAATAGTTTTGAGGAATCATTGTATACTTCTGATTCAACTTGATAAATTGCTGGGACGCTGGGTCCTATAATTTTCTTACTCTGGTCTTTTTCTTGTTTTAGATATATGAGGAGTTTATCACCTTTCTTTACTTTGGCTATAGTATTTTGATGTCGAGAGGGTACTCCCCAGACATTATTTTTCTTGATTATTTGCCAGTTTTCTGAGTTGGTTATACACAGCCAGTAAGTCATAATTAAAGCATATATTCCCAATCTTTTTAAAATTTCCTAAATTAAAGAATTTAATTATTTTATTCTTCTTACATCTACCATACTTCCAGAAATTCATCTATAACCGCTATATCATTTTCATCGAGTTCATATATCTCCTTTGCAATAAGGTTATCTAATTGGATTTGTATTTCCTGAGCTTCCCTTCCCAATTTCTCAATTTCGGTCTTATCTTTTTCAATTCCTTCAATAGATTTTTTCATAACTTCTTTTTGTGGTATATTTAGGTTTATTAAATCACTTTTTGATATCTTTTCCCGCTGGTTAAGTAAACTTTTAACAAATTCGGCAACTTTATCATCATTAAAAGAAACCCAATTTCCTTTTTTCACCGTTAAAACATACTCTAATTCATTATTTACTGTTTTAGCCGTTTTTAATCTCAGATTGTCTAATTTCAAAAGTTCTTTTTTAATTTGTATATTTTCAGCTAAATCAATTAGCTTAATTTTTTCTGTTTTTTCTGGTATGTAATTAGAAAAATTCTCCGTTCTTTTTTCTATCTCGTTAGCATCTTTAAGTGCCTCAATTATCCTCTTAGCTTTTTCTATTACTTCAGATTTGACACTCTCTGATTCAGATACAACTATGGGAAAATGTTCAAGATATCTTTGCGAGTACGAATAGTATTTCCCTCCAAACAAAACACTAACGTGCTTATGGAAGTACTCAAGAACTTTAGAGTTAAGTAAAGCAGTAAAATAAAGGTAATCGCTCTCATTTTTATTTTCTTCATTTAAAATTATGCCGTAACCACCAGCATTTCCACCGCCAACAAAGTAATATTTACCTTCTGAGTCAAAAACAAACTTGTTATTCTTAGCCAGAACTGGGGTCATTATTTTGATTTTCTCAAATTTTTCATGGTTTTTCTCATAAATGTACTTATACCAATTAGGTTTTCCCTTCAACTTACCATTTTCCCTCTTAATTTCGAGTTTTTCACGGTTCTCATTAAGGTAATCCCATGTTTTAGGATAATTACTTTCTATAACTTCAGGTTCAATAACTTTGGCACCAGAGTCTTCAGGTAGATATGGGAATAGTAGAAGTTTATTGTATTCATTAATTAACCATTTATGTATTTCATCACCTTTCAATAATGGCTTTAAGATATTATTTTCCAAAATTACTTCTTTTTTACGTGATTTTGAATACACCTTTAACTCATCACCAAAATCCTCTAAGTAATCCAAAATATATACTTGATCTGCACTGGTTTGTAGCCCAACGAATATATCATCATAGTCATCTAACTTGGGAAAGCCTTTTATTTTATCAAAAACTTCACGCTCACCTTCTGGCATTATTAACCAAAAATCCTCAGTTAACTCATCCTGTGGGCACTCAAAAACATCGAATCTGTTTAGTTCATCCCTATAGTATCGACTCTCAATATTTTTCCTAATGTCATCCATTAAGTCTTCATAACCTTCAGCGATTCTTGCACATTTAATCATGTTCCCGCCAGATGGTGACTTCTCGGCAATAAGGATAATAGGATATGGAGTTGACGTATCGAATACCTCAGTATCAGTAAAGTTTATAATTTGTTTTATTCTATAATCAAGAAGTAACTCTCTTAACTTCTCACCATAAAAAGAGTTTAAAAATCTGTTAGGGTTTATATAACCTAACCTTCCCCTTTCTTTTAACCAGTTTAAACCTCTTTCTATAAATAAAACGTAAATGTCGTAGTTTCTATATGCAGTTTTATAAGAAGTATTGTAGGTTTCTCTAACATCCCCCAAGTTTTGTATTCTCACATAAGGGGGGTTTCCTACCACATAATCGAACTTAATCTCTTTCTTAATTTTCTCTGATTCTTTTAATTCTTGTGCGAACAATTTTGCTCGACCATTATCTGAAAAATCTGAAAGAGTTCTTTGGTGTTCCTCTGGTAAGCTTACTGACTCTTCCCCAATGTCTTCAGACAGTAAAGTATCAGTACAATAAATCTTAAACTTCTTTATATTATAATTTTTATGTTTGACCATTATAGTTTGATATAAATCGATAATCCTGAAAAGTAGGTTCATCTCAGAGATATGAATAGCAAAAGGGTTAATATCCATTCCATATACGTTTTCAAGAATAGTATCCATCACAATTTTAGCTTCATCTGAATCTAATTCATCAGCAAAGAGCTTATTAAATTTTTGTAGATAATATCTAATTATTCTCTCAACGATTTCTGTAAGAAAAGTACCTGATCCACAAGCTGGGTCAATTATTTTCTTATCCCCAATATCCCTCTCAGGACTAAAACCAACGTAATCCAATATATAATTCACAATCTCAATAGGTGTATAGAACTCTCCTAACTTTTTTCTTTCCTCTTTTGACAAATACTCTTCATAAACTCTACCCAAAATATCCCTGTTTACATTCTTAAAATCAAACACGTTCAACCTTTTGAGAGTTTTTCCAACAACATAGTTTAATTCTTCTTCTAATCTTTTTTGTGTTTCCAGAGAATCGTCATCCATGAAGTCTCTTTCATCCTTCTTAACAATCCACCAATCAAAGACATTTAATTGGTACAAGTGTTTATAAAAACCTTCTATAGTGTTATATGCTCTGTTCAGTGCTTCTAGATATTGGTAATCTTGAACTTCCTCTAATATTTTGATGATTCCCTTCCCTGAAAGGTAAGAATAATTTACTATTAATTTATCTTCACAAATCCTAGTAAATAAAATCCTATTTAAAATCATGTAAGCAGTTTCTTTACAGAAGTATTCTTGTGGGTTATCATCACGTCCAGTAAAGGCTCTCCAAACTCTCCAATCATCATAAGATGCTCTTAAGAATCTACCTGAGTAAGATTGTCTTTCCTGATAAACATCAAAAAATTCTCTCAAGACATTCGTCAGATCTTCTAATGAGAGGCGTAAACTGTTTAAAAATTGTTCGTATCCTATTTCAGATATCCCACGTTCATACTTAATTTTTATCTTCCCTTTCTGATTCTCGAATACTTCGAAATCACTCTTTTTAACGAATCTTTCTTTACTAAAGTATGACAATTGTGTGAGGTTTTTAACCTCTTTATCTGTTAATTCTTCTTTGGCAATCATTTGTTCAATGTCCATCTCCATTATGTTTTTTAAGTCCTCTTTTTCTGAGGAGAATTGATAAACAATCAGTTTTTTGCCATTAGTCAAGATACCATATTCAGCACTACCTACTTCTTGCATATAACCCTTTAATTGATCGTAATCACTTAAATCAAGTTTATGTGAAGATTTTTTGGTCTCAACAATAATTACTGGGAGCGGAGGATCAGAATCATCATAGAATACTATATCTTTCCTCTCTTTCTCTATTCTATAATTACCCTCTCCCTCCTTCCTAGACCAATTTAAAATATTTTCAAAAATATTTTTCACCAAAGAATAACGAAAATCAAACTCGCTCTCAGCTCCAGATAGTTCATCATAAACCTCTTTAAAACCTTCAAACAAGTCTCTTATAAATTGTTCAGTCACTGGTAATCAAGTGGAGAGCAAAAATATAAATTTTTCTTTCTAATTTTTAAAAAACTATATTTTCTGAGTTCGAGAACCTGTTTATAGTTAGTTTCATGTTAATTTAAATCTTAGGAGCAAATTGAAAGTAACTAAGTAGTATGATGGACAGCAAAATAAAGGAAATGATTGACGATATTGAAAATAACCTTTCCTTAATCCAAGAGTTCTTAGAAGAGAATCCTGATGTCCAGCAAAGGCTTGCAGAGTTTATTCGGGAAAGACTAGGTTAAGGATAAGGTAAGATATATTGGCTGGGAGTGGGTTGAAAGTAAGATTATTGTCATGTACCATCAGCTTCATCCCTATTCTCATAGTTATGCATGTAAAATGGGAAATTACTTATAGGTATGTCAAATAACACCATAAGCTGGTTGGAGAGGTGTGGAAATGAAATTAAATGTATTAGTTGGAGTTATCATACTGATTGGCTTGGTTGGAGTCTGTACTGTTTCTGCTGAGACCATTTACGTGCCTGATGATTACGAAAAGATCCAGTGGGCAATAGACAATGCCACAGCTGGGGATACCATTATTGTTAGAGATGGAACTTATTACGAGACCGTGAATGTTGATAAGCAGAATTTGACACTTAGGTCTGAAAATGGTTCAGCCAATTGTATTGTGGATGCAGGTGGTTCAGGAAATGCAATCACTATAAACGCAGATGTAATTACCGTCGAAGGGTTCGCTGTAACAAACTCGAGTTCAGAAGATGCAGGAATCAATGTAAAATCGAATTTTAACATTATAAAAGGCAATAATATGTCATCAAACTATAATGGTATCTCATTGGGGGGTGCTAACAATACTATTGAGAACAACAATATGTTCTACAACTACGAAGACGGTATATACTCCTTGGGCGGTAGAAATAATAGTATTATCAACAACAAATTATTTTCGAACGATTTCTGTGGTATAGTTATTGCTCATTCCAGTAACAATACCATATACAACAATTTAGTAAAATCAAACAAGGGCTATGGTATTTTCGTTTTTTTTAGTAGTAACAACACCATCAAAGGCAACAATGTGATGGATACCTTTTTCATATACTCTTCAAATAGTAGCAAAATATTCCTTAATAACTTCACGAC
The DNA here is from genome assembly GCA_964596255.1 of uncultured archaeon. Classification (GTDB taxonomy): domain Archaea; phylum Halobacteriota; class Archaeoglobi; order Archaeoglobales; family Archaeoglobaceae; genus JdFR-22. Next base: position 3,688 of record CAZQTT010000077.1, on the reverse strand, counting down.
TTCTCGTTCAGATTTGTCTAGCAACATCTGGAACTCAACAGATAAGATAACATATACATACAACGGCAAAACCTATTCAAGTTATCTTGGCAATTACTGGCATGATTATACTGGCTTAGACTCAAATGGCGATGGAATTGGAGACACACCTTACAGTATAGATGGGGATGACGACAGCTACCCGTTAATGCAACCAATAGAGAATTATGTTCTCTCTTCTAATTCTTCATATTTTCTTGTGTGGAGTGATGGTTTTGAGAATTACTCTTTGGGTGAATTCCCAAGTGATTGGATACAGAGTGGGAATGCTGATGATACTTCAATGAACAAAGTAGTGGATTCACCTGTGGCATCTGGTAGTAAGGCTTTGCAGTTGAAAGGTGAACCAGGGGGTTGTTGGGAGTCTGTTACATACCATGATTTAGTTGTTTCTACGACCGATTCGTTTAGGATTTCTTTGGATATTTATCCGACGACTGAGGGTTCTGCGGGTTGTCACGGGAACAAGAATGGTGCGATTCGCCTTAAAAACCACTCCAGTTGGTATCCTTACGAGAGTAAGCGTTCTTTAATCCAATTTAATACTGACGGTGAAGTTTACGGCTCAGGTATCAGTCTTGGAGATTATTTTGTAGGAGAATGGAACCACTTAGGTATAGAATATCAAAGAATAAATAATAGCCATGTGAATCTCAGTTATTGGATTAACGATAATTTCAGGGGCTCTGTGGTTGACGAAACTTTCTCTTATGAAGACGACCTCCAGTATTTAGGCGTATATAGTGGTGACTTTACTTCATACTACGATAATATAGTGGTTAGTAAAGGTGTCAATGATACCAGAGTTAAGCAGCTGGCATTCAGTTTTGAGGATGATTTTGAGAGTTACGATGTAGGTACATACCCTTCAGGTGATTGGGTCAATATATTTAGTGGGGATACCGCTTATATTACTGACGACGGTAACAACGGCAATGCGTTTACACTTATCGCTCAGGACTATTATGGAAGGTCAGATGGTCTTGAAGTTAATGGGCATGATTACTGGGAAGTTGAAGGAGACGTGATGGTCAAACAGGATAGTAGTAATGCATCCACTACTTCTTGTTTGTTCTTTATTGAGAAAACAGACTCTTCGAATGGTATTCACGCAGCAAACGTTCGCTTCCATAACGATGGAAACATATATTTTGATCCCCAGAGCGGTGCTGATAGGATATTCTTAGGAGATTATAACTTAAACCAATGGTATTCCATAAGGGTCATCTATAATTTCGAGGATTTGACTGCTAGTGTCTGGTTAGATGGTCAATTAAAGGCTGAAGATGTTCCTATAGGTTCTCCGCCGAACTACGATTATTTTGATATTGGTGCACATTGGGGTTGGGAAATGGCTTATGACAATATTGTGGTAAAAGGTTACGATTTCTCCAATGAGAGTTCAAACATTACAAAACCTTCGAACACACCTGCTGGTGACAATGTAGAAGTTACCACTGACTCCACTACTGTTAAATTCGAAAATGTAAGTAGTGGAGGCAACACCACAGTCACATCTCAACAAGGTAATCCTGCTGGTGGTCCACCATCTGGCTTTATGTTCAGAGGCTATTTCGTTGATGTAAGTACAACAGCAACATATTCGGGTAATATGGAGGTATGCATAGACTATACAGGCGTAATCTCAGGCAATGAGAACAATCTCAGACTAATGCACTGGGATGGCTCTGGTTGGGATGATGTTACTACCACTCTCGATACCACTAATAACATATTATGCGGTCAAGTAACTAGCCTTTCACCTTTCGGTATTGCTTCTACTTCTTCTGAACCAGTTGGTGGAGAAGTAGCCCCAGTGAACAAGGTTGAAATAGTGATGCCTTATATTGTAGTTTCAGCACTGGCAGTGATAGCTGGTGTAGGTTTCTACGGAACATTAAGAAAACTTAAATAATTTTTATTAACTTTTTTAAGTGAAGGGGGCATGAATGGACAGCAAAATAAAGGAAATGATTGACGATATTGAAAATAACCTTCTCTTACTCCAAGAGTTCTTAGAGAAGAATCCTGATGTCCAGCAAAGGCTCGCAGAGTTTATTCGGAAAAGACAATAAGTTTACTTTCATTTGGTCTTTGGTTTTAGTAATGTAAAATGGATAAATTTTTAGGTTTCATTGGGTTACGGTCTGCATGGTGGATATTACGGACGTGAGCATATTCACGATGGAAGGAAGCGATAAACTGAAGGCTTTTGCAGACGTTGTTTTGGATGACGAATACGCTATTCATGGTCTGAAAGTTATGGAAGGTAATGACGGTTTGTGGGTTGGTATGCCGAGTAGGTATGATAAAAAGAACGATACTTATAGGGATATCTTTCATCCCATATCAAAAGAGGCCAGAGAAAAACTGTTCAATGCTGTTCTGGATGAATACAGGAAAAAAACTGGTCAAGGATAATGTCTTTGGTCTGCAAATGGAAGTAGAGTCAAGATTTAATATAGGTAATTTTTTAAAGAATTCAAAAATATTCTCACATCAGTAACTTCAGCCATACGTGGCGGATTCCTTTTCAGCTAAAAAAAGTTTTCATATTAATTGTATTTTTATGCCTTATATAATTAAGCATTGAAACCTGCTTACGATAAAACACTAAAAGGTTACGAGTTGCTCTTACTCTCATTCTCCTGTTTCTCGATGTGGTCTACTACAAGTTCGGTTTCAGGATTCCCTATCCTCACTACAGGGAATATGGTGCCAATGTTGTCCTCAGGATATTCTGCTCGCTCTTCAGCTTTACCATAACTATAGATAACGTACCTGGTTTCATTCTGTATCCTGGCATAGAATATGTTATGCAGCCTGATAACCAGCTTATTCCTATCCGATTTGGACTCCTTACCATAGAACCTAAGGTAGTTCCTATTCCCCATCAAGTGCTTAAGCCCGGATGCCAGACTAATCTCAACGAATTCAGTCAACGACACCGGACTCGGTTCCTCTATAAGATACACTATCTCAGTATCACCAGACCTGTTAGCTATGTGAGGTTTATACATAGTATACATAATTCACCACCCAACTCCCGAGTTTAATTGATTTTTCTATATTTTCTATATTTTCTATACAATCCCAAACTCATTCCAGAATTATGCCCCGGCCGGGACTTGAACCCGGGTCAGAGAGTCCGCAGCCCTCAAGGATGTCCGCTACCCCACCGGGGCTCAAATGCATATATACGCTACCCCCCATACCCCACATAATATAAAGCAATATCTCTCACTCGGCTCACTCGGGAACCAACTTAGTATTTGATTCTACCAAGCATATTAAAAAGGATTCGCCACTCACCACTGGCTTAGGGTTTACTATGAAATAAGTTGGTAAATTTTATTTTAGTAGAAGTGTACAAACATACTCTTATGAATGAAAAAGAGGAGCATAAGAATTGGTTAAGGGTTTTGGCATTAGCAGATGAATCCTTAAAACGCAAGTTAGCTGCCGCTCACCTGCTACGAAACGATCATCAAACTCATAGGCAATACCACCACAAAGAAAGGTCTCAAAGTGGTTGCTCGCCTCGATGAGAAAGAATATAAGAGAATAGAGTTCTCAAAAGAAGATATGGAAAAGATAAACCTGACCACATGTTGGAACCCTTTTTTACCAGGCCGAGGTAGAAGCTAGT
>CAZQTT010000076.1:0-11292 GCA_964596255.1 uncultured archaeon | reverse complement strand
CCTTCCAATCAGGAAGCTACGGCGTAGCAATGATCGACTACGACCCCCAAGGCGGACCATACATACCCAGCGAAAACAACCACATCTACCTCAACAACTTCATAAATAATGACGTTCAAACCGGCTCCCCCTCATTAAACACCTGGGAATCCCCCCACTCCATGAATTATACCTGGAACGACAACCAATCCACCAGTAAATTGGGGAATTATTGGAGTGATATATCTGGGAATGATTATGGCGATGACGGGATCATGGATACCAACGGTTACTACATAAACGAGGACAACAAGGATCATTACCCCTTAACCACCTACTGGGAACCCTACTTCGGCCTCACCTACAATATACCTCCTCACCCCTCATTCACCTACTCCCCAACCAACCCCATGATCATCAACGGAGAAGCCGAGGTTGAATTCGATGCCACCGACAGCTCAGACACAGGAACCATAAACTATCAATGGGACTTCGGAGACGGAGAAAACACCAACGACAACGGAGAAACAGTATCTCACTCCTACCAAGACCCCGGAACCTACACCGTAAAACTAACTGTAACTGATAACAAAGGAAAAACAAATAAAATAGCCCAAACCATAACCATCCAACCACCCGACACCACACCCCCCACCGTAACGAGCCTAACACCACAGGACGGGTTTTATGGTTCTGGTTCAGTGACCATTTCAGTTTCAGCTAGTGAGAGTCTTGACAGTGCTATACTCTACTGGGACGGTATGAGCAAAGGAATGGAAGGAAGCGGTAAAAGCTGGCATTATACAATAGATGATCCGGCTGAAGGGCAACATGAGCTCTACATAGCCATGGAAGACCTCTCCGGGAATGCTGCTGATAGTGAAGAGAGAACTATCACCATAGATAATACAGCACCCACAATAGATTTTGCCGACCCCACCCCACAAGATGGTGACCTTGTAAACAAATCCTGGGTCAAGATAAGCGTTTCAGCCAATGAAGATCTGTCTACAGCTACTATTAACTGGAGTGGAGTAAACTATACTATGATGGGTGATGGCGATAGCAGATACTACAACATGACGGGTCTCAAGAGCGGAGATTACACCTACAGAGTTTATGCTTACGATAAGGCTGGTAATGGAGTAAAAACTGAAGAGAGAGAGGTTGAAATAAATGTAGCCAGCCTGAGTGACCCGCCAATCGCCGACTTCTCGTTTTCCCCCTCTTCGCCCCAAGCAGGTGATACTGTAACCTTTACAGACGAGAGTTATGACCCAGATGCCGATGGACAGATTGAGCAATGGTCCTGGGACTTTGGAGACGGGAGCAGCTCAACTAATCAGAGCCCCACTCACGACTACAACTCAAAAGAAAATTATACAGTTAGACTGACCGTGACTGACAACTCAGGAGACTCTAACTCCACAACCAGAACAGTTAGCGTAGCAGAAAACAAAAGTTCTGATGAAAGCTCCACAGATAGTGGTAGCAGTGGTAGCAGTGGAGGTGGAGGTGGAGGTGGTAGCCTAGGAGGGGTTCCCACCACCAGTGAAGGCTATAGTGACAGCAATCCGACTCCTACCGCTACCAAACTCAGGACTCCAGCAAAAATACCGTGGATGCCGTCCAAGACAAAGACCCCAAGTTCAGCTCCAACCATGCCCAAGTCATCGACACCAACCACAGTAGTCCCCACTCAGACAGAAGAATCGTTCAAAGGTCCACAGGGACTACCAGGATTTGAGGCCATATTCGCCATCGGCGGACTGATTACAGTTGCCTACCTCATCAAAAGAAGATAACTACAATTTTTATTTTTCAATTTTGTATAGGGTTTTTTGTTTCACTTTATTCTTAAATGTACTGGGAACAAAATCTAACATCTAACATCTAACAGCGAGGTATGGTGTACCAAGGACTTCAGTCTCAGGAAGATATGATTGGAGGAATAGTTGAATTTGTTGGTTTGGTGGTAATCGCCCATTTCGAGAATCCAGCCACAGATCATGCTACCTATTTTTGGGAGAGAGCTCTTTTATGGAAAAAGAATACCCTATACCCTATACCCTATACCCTATACCCTATACCATCTTCCCAAGAAGTTTTTAAAGAGTATAATAAATGGTTAGAAAAAAGATTGAAGAACTAAACGAGATTTACCATTATCCACCCAACTCTACTTGATAACTCCAATTTTAGGACAGCAGTAATTAAATGGACAAACACCACACAAAGGCCTCTGAGGCCTGCATACGGTCTGTCCAAAACCCACAAAAGACCTGTTCAAGCCCACCCAGAACTCCCGGGGAACTATTTTCTTCAACTCCTCTTCAGTCTCCTCAGGCTTGTCCGTCTTAACAAAACCCATTCTATTGGATATCCTGTGAACATGAGTGTCTACAGCAATTGCAGATTTGTTAAAAGCGTTGGCCAGAACCACATTAGCAGTCTTCCTCCCCACACCCGGCAAGCTGACCAGTTCCTCATAATCTGAGGGAACCCTAGAATTGTAGCCCTTGATAAGAGATTCAGCCAGCTCTTTTAGTTTGCGGGCCTTGACCCTGTAGAAACCCACACCCCATATCAACTGTTCAATTTCATCAACCCGCAGTTCTTTGAGGGCTTCAGGGCTTTCTATACTATCAAACAGCCTTTCAGTAGCTTCAATGGTCGTCTCATCTCTGGTCCGGGAAGAAAGGATTGCGGATACCAAATGTTTGAAAGGAGTTCCGGACTTTTTCTTGCCGACAGGAGCCTCCCTCATCTCAGCTTCTCTCCACATAATATCCACAATTCTGTCCCATCCCAGCTCCTGGTCTTGACAACCCATGAATAACAAAATAACGAAACGATTTATCAACCTTTAGATTTTAAATTTATGTATTACTAACTATTACTAACTATTACTGGGCTATGATTAACTGTTCAAGCCCAATCTGTCTTTAATCTCTCCAATATCCTTTTCAATCCTGTTAATCTCCTGCCTGTTCGATCTTATTTCTCCAATATTCTCATCCTGTTTCTGTACCATGGTACCCTGCTTCTCTAACATTAAGTCCTGTTTACTCAGCATCTTATCCTGATTACTCAACATAGTATCCTGTTTATTGTTGATGCTGAACAGCAGACTTCCGGCGAAATCAAGTCTTTCGAAGAGTTCGTCCTGCCACTCTCCTCTCACTACCTCAAAATATTCAAAATCCCCAGAAGCTTCGGACTAATCTACCGAGATGTTCTCCACATTGACGGGGTATTTCTGGACGGATATTCTTTCCAGAAATTCTTTTAATTCAGATTCTCCACCTTCAGCAACAATTTTGACGTCATAAGGTTCAGTATTCTGCACATAACCGGCTATGCTGAGCTGACGTGCAATTTCCTGGACAGCATTTCTATAACCAACTTTCTGAACCCTTTCCTTGACGATCGCTGTCACTCTATACATCCCACCACCTTACACTTAAACTTCTCATCTACATAATTTAAATACTTTTCTAAAACTTAAAATCTTTATATAAATATTAAATATTGATGAGCCAGATAGAGATTTACTCCTAGTAACACCAACCAGAGATTTAACAGAAAGATTTAAATCAACCAGTCAAATTAAAATGAGAAAATAGAGGGATAAACATGAGACAGCAGGCTGAGATTAGACAGCTAAAAGTAGGCAGTTATATACTGCTGGATGAAGAGCCGTGTGAGATCGTAGATATGTCCACCAGCAAGCCGGGTAAGCATGGATCTGCAAAGGCCAGAATTGACGCAATCGGGATATTTGACGGCCAGAGAAGGAGCCTCACTCAGCCCGTAACCTCCAAGACAAATGTACCTATCGTGGAGAGAAAAAGGGCGCAGGTAATGTCTGTTGGAGGAAACACAGCCCATCTAATGGATCTGGAGACATTTGAGACGCTTGAGTTGCCTATACCAAAGAAGCTCCAGGATAGGGTCAAAGAAGGTGAAGAAACAGTCTACATAGAGGCCATGGGCAAAAGAAAAATCGCCGAGAAATAACGGTCATGCATATAGACTCCTATTTCTCCTGCAGCAACTCAATATTGGAGGAAGCTGATTTCGTTATTTTTGGAGTACCATACGATGCTTCCCAATCTTTTAAGTCGGGTTCCAGGTTCGCTCCCAATGCCATAAGGGAAGCCAGCTGGAACCTCGAAGATTACTCCCTGTATTTCGATTTTAGTCTCGATGATGTAAACATTTGTGATGCAGGCAATGTCAATTGCGATGGAGACTTCTATTCCATTACAAGTAGAGTAACCCACCTCCTGGATAAGCTTGAGAGCGGTACCAATACGATTGCCATCGGTGGAGAGCACACCATAAGTTATGCCTGTATGCGGGACAAATCGACCGCCTGTTACGTGGCCTTTGATGCCCACCTGGATCTCAGAGACGAGTTCGACGGCAGCAAGTACAACCACGCCTGCACCTCCAGAAGGATTTACGAAAAATTGGAAGCAGGTGAAATAGACGATATTGTTCAAATTGGTGTCAGAAGCGGGACTGCAGAAGAAAGAGAATTTGCGGAGAAAAATGGGGTAGATGTCTATTACTCATGGGAAGTTATCAACCACGGAATACCCTGGATTATAAAACAGCTAAAAGAGTTCGACGAAATATATCTCTCAATTGATATGGACGTGTTCGATCCTGCCTTTGCTCCCGGAGTAGCCACTCCTGAGCCCTTTGGAATTCATCCTATCCACCTTTTAAGGTTTATTGATGACCTCTCAGACCTTATAAGCGGAATAGACGTGGTGGAAGTTATCCCCGACAGCAACAAGGTTACCCAAATGCTCGCTGCCAAAATCATTACCGAATATATTGCTGCTCGCTCCTCGCCTATATAGGGTTTACCGCCCAGATTAACCCATAATTCGCTGTCCGCTGACTATCCACTGATTACCATATCATTGAATCTTACTGAGGGGGTTACCATGTTGTCCACCTGCCGGACGTCCTTTCCCAGGGCTTCTATTTTGTTTAAGAGCTCGTAGATGTTACCGTAGAGCATTGCAGATTTGACTGGCTTCTCCTTGAAGAAGGAATTCTGACATTCCAGGCTGAAGTCACCACTCACCGGATTCGAGGTGTGGGCTCCGATAAAAGAATTGACCACAAAAGCACCCTCTTTGATGCTATCTGATTCCTCTTTAAAGGCCAGAATGATATTAGAGGGCGAGGTAGTTGGATAGGATGCTCCTTCTCTGAAACCATTTCCTGTAGGCTCTACTCCCAGCACCTGAGAGTAGTGAAAGTCGCTGATCATGTTGGTGAACGTTCCCTCATCAAAGATCACCTTCTTCTGAGAATTAACTCCTTCATCATCGAAGGAAGAGGTCATCAGACCATAGGGCATTGTGCCATCATCAACGAGAGTAAATTCCCCGAAATTTTCCCCTGTTCTTCCAGCTAGCATACTCCTGCCTTTGGCAATATTTTCAGCAGAGAAAGCTGGAAACAAAGTGAAAGGTAGAAGTTGACTTAGAGCTACGGGAGAAAGAACAACATCAGTAGTCACTTTCCCCATTTTCTCTGCTCGGAGGCTATTCGACGCCAATTCAGATGCTGCCTTGCCCACTTTCTCAAAATCTATGTCCAGTTGTCTGCTCTGACCCATTTCAAACCCGCTGCTGTCCTCCACTACAGCCTCCACAAATGCGCCACAACCGGTACCTCTACTGTTAAGATCGGTTCCCGAAGAGTTTACAATTCCCAATTCCTTTTCTGACACCTCAACTTTTCCCTGAGCGGGATTTACTTCACAGGCATTTATCATGCTCTCTACTGCTTCCTGAATCCATGAAGAGTCCACATCTCTAGCCCTTTTGTCAAAAATGCCCTCTACATCAGTAGACTTCCCTAATGGCAGTTCTTTCAGATTCTCTCCAGAAATTCTGGACAACTTTATTGCATGCTCACAAGCATCCACTAGCTTGCTGGAAGAGGTGGTGCTGGCAAATCCTACTCTTCCCTCAACTATGACCCTCACCGCAAAATTTTCTTCCCTGCTGTGTGAAATGTTCTTGATCTTCCCTTTTTCAATTGAAGAGGACTTTGCCTGACTTCTTGTGAAGAAGAACTCCCATTCATCCGCGTGGGAATTGAGGTATTGTTCAGCTTTATCCATCGTCATGATTTGCCTCCTAAGAGCCTCCCACTACCGCTTTTACCAGTGAATAGGGAGCTGCATCTGCTATGGGGACCATTTGCCCGCTCTTTCCGCAAAAACCGGGGTCAAACCTTAATCCATCACCCAGTTTTATGGAGTGGAGCACCTTTAAGGTGTTCCCTGAAAGCGAAACATCTCTCACCATATCTGATAGCTCTCCATTCCTGATCAGGTAGCCATACTGGGCACTGAAATGGAAATAGCCTGTTGCCGGGTTGGTCTCTCCGCCTCGGGAGCCAATAAGGTAAACACCGTCTTTGGCTTCTTTTAGTAGCTCTTCAAAGCTCATATCACCTTCATCAAGATATGTGTTGCTCATTCTGACTATGGGCTCTGCCACTCCTTGACCCCTACCGTTTCCTGCTTTACCACCCAACTTGGATGCTGTTTCTCTGTTGTGCAGATAATCCTTCAAAACACCGTTCTCTATTATGGCCTTTCGGTGAGATTCTACCCCTTCGTCGTCAAAGGGAAAGAAACCAAATTCTTGGATGGTGGGGTCATCATATACATTGACATTGTCTACAGCAACCTCCTCACCCAGCCTATCTGCCAGGACGGTAGCTCCCTGGAGGATGTGATCCCCCTCCACCGCATGACCAAAGGCCTCATGGATGAACACCCCACCCAGAGACTGATTCATCACAACATTCATCTCCCCTGATGGGGGCTGAGAGGCTTTCAATAGGCCCTTCAGAGTGTCTCGCATACCAGAGGCCATTTCAAGAACGTCATCACCCACGATTTCGTAACCTGCTGGCTTCAACTTCCTCTTGGACAGGACTTGGAGGGTGTCATCTTTGGCGACCGCCTGAATGGTTATACCCGAGCGGGGAACTTCATAGGTGACTTCTGTTCCATTGGAGTCCTTATAGTGGAATTTTCTAATGTTCTCCAGGTAGCTCACCCTGGTGTTAACAACATGATCTGCCTTCAGCTCCTTTTCCACCTCTCTCAAAAAATTGGCTTTTTCTTCAATGGGAACCTCAGCAGGATCTTGTTTGACCTTGAAAGTGTAGTTTCCGCCCTTACCTGCAGAAACAACAGAAGAGTTACCCGGAATGACAGCGGTGTCTTCTGCCTTCCTCAACCCCTCTTCGTCATGAACGTTACCGGAAAAAAGTCCCCAGAACCCGTTATTCAATGCTCTAAATCCTTTGGCCACTGCAGAATCGTATTTTGGTCTTTCTATGTTCCCATCTTCCAGTGTAATTGACAAATTTGATGATTCGATGCGACGGATGTCATAAAATTCAGAATTCATACTCACACTTTGGGCTGGGGAATAAAAATCAAATGGTGCGAGTTAACAGAACTTATAATTGAAGCTATTAATAATAAATATTCAATCCTCTTAGAAAAAATATATAATCCCTATTATACTCCAATCATTTATGTCTCAAATCAATATTGGTGATGCATTAACCAAACCTTTAGATGTTGCCCAGCGAAATCCAGGAATAATTGTCCCTGCACTACTTCCGGCAGCCGCCTCCATAATTTTTGTCGCAATAATGATGATTACGTTAGGAATACCCATGGGTATGTTAAGCGGTATGGGTCCAGGCATGGGTCCCACAGGCGCTATGGACCCCATCAATGCATTTAATTTCGGAGCCTTCTTGGTGGTTTTTGTTGTTTTCTTCTTCGTGATGGTAATCCTCAACCTTATCGCCGAAGGAGCAATAGTCTCCATTGCTTATTCAGAGTTTAAGGGAACCAGAATGAACTACATGGACGGTCTAAATGATGCCGTAGCCAAAATTGTCCCCCTTATCATTGCTGCAGTTATCATTGCCATAGGAGTTACTATTGGTCTCATTTTGCTAATTATTCCCGGACTTATCTTCGCTCTCCTAGTGATATTCGCCATCCAGGAAGTAATGATAGCCAACAAAGATGGGATAGGTGCTATTTCCAATAGTATAGACCTAGTCAAGAATAACTTTGGAAATGTGCTGGTGTTCGCTATTGTCCTTCTGATAGTTATCGCGATTATCTCCATGGCTCTCAACATTATACCTGTTGTCGGTACCGCGGTAGCCAGTTTAGTGCTGGTTCCCTATGCGAGTATCTCCATAACATACGCATATATGCAGGTGGTGGGAGGAGAACACGAAGAGGGAGAAGAGAAAGCTTCAACACCTGCAAGTTGATAGTGGCGTAGGTGTAAGCGTAAGCGATAAATTTTTAAAAGATATCTTTTATTATTTTTAATCAGGGCTCGTAGCTCAGTTGGAAGAGCGCGGCCTTCGCGAGGCCGAAGCCGCGGGTTCAAATCCCGCCGAGTCCATCTATTATCTATTATCTTATGCTCATTTCAAGCCTTTTATCCGGATATGGCTTTTTCTATCCCTTCTATAATGTCCTTTTCCTTATATGGTTTTGTTATATATTTATCTGCTCCTGCCTTCATCACACTTTCTTTGTACTTTTCCTGAGCAGCCGCAGTAAGAACGATTATTTTAACTTCAGGGTTCATCTTTTTGATCTCTTCGGTCGCAGAAATACCGCTCATGGCCACTTCAGCCATGTCTCCTTCTTCAGGCATCCTCAGATCCATCAAAATAACTTCGGGAGTTAATTTTTTGAACTGGTTGATGGCCTCTACTTTATCTCCTGCTTCTCCCACCACTTCATAATTGTTTTTTTCCAGCATGGACCTGAGCAGCATCCGGACATACTTATTATCATCTACAATGAGAATTTTCGCCATTTTAATCCCTTCTCACTTTATATCCAATCCATACATTTCTTGATCTTAAATGCAGCCCTACTAAAACCACCATCCAACTTATACCACATGATGCTTTATGATGGTAGTTATATACTCCATAGAGGTGCAATGGAACATGCCGCAGTATTATTGTAGTTTTATTATCTGATTGGATAATAACCCGAAAGTATAAAAACGTAATGGAATTTTGACCGATTTGATAAGTCCAGTTTAACTGAATGGGGGCAGTATAGCATTAAAATAGTGAACATGAATAAAGTATTAAAGAGAACTCGGTAGTTGTTCTGTGGTGGGATAATAGATATAATTAATCTAATTGGTTAATTGTTATTTCTGGCAATAACCCCACTTTTTTTGTTTATTTTCATGCCAGCAATTCTCTATAACTTCTAACGTAATTGAAGAAGCGTATCACGTAAATATGTATAGTGATTGGAGAAGCTTTTTTACAAGAATATCATTCCGGCGACAGAATAACAAGAAGCAAAGTAAAAAAGTTTGATAAGAAATAGGGACAGAACTCCGGAAAAACCGTAGATTATTTATTAAAATATATTAATAAATATACTGACTTAGTAAACCTATAGTAAACCTATTTTTACTGTTACTGTGATCCTATCCTATTGGTTGATGAGCTACCACTTTTATATCTGGGGGCTAACTAATTATTATTCACAACTAATTTAAGTAAGGTATCTTATGCCCAAAATTGTGCATGTGATGGATTCGAGCGCTATATTCAGGAAAAAGCAGTATGAGCACATGGTGACAGTTCCAGAGGTAGTGGAGGAAGTAAAGGATGAGGACTCCAAGTTGTTTTTATCCCTAATGGACATTAAGGTTGAAGAGCCGTCTGAAGAAGCTGTATCGAAAGTGAGAGAAGTGGCCGCAAAGAGCGGGGACATCTACAAGCTATCAAATACCGACATTAAGTTGATAGCTAAGGCCCTGGATTTAGATCATAGCGTACTGGTTACAGACGACTACGCTATTCAAAATGTGGCCAGCCTTTTGAGTATAAAGGTGGACAATATTCTACAGCCTACAATCTCCACAACCTATAAGTGGGTTAGAGTGTGTAAAGGGTGTAAGCGAGCTACAGAGCACAAGATATGCCCCATATGCGGGAGTGAAACTACTCTAAAGAAAAGTAAAAACGATTAAATTTTATCTCTTCTCAGCAGATTTGGCTTCCCCTCTTCTCTCCGACACTTTTTTGATAGGGGCGGTCATAATCGGTTTTTCTTTTAAAAGCCCCTCTGGTCTGTATATGAGTATCAGGATCAGTAGAAGCCCGAAGATCATGTATTCCACCCATTGTAATCCTACAGGTAGCCATCCGAACACATCGTACTTGTAGGTCTCCAGCATGAACCTTATGGTCACGAAGATGGATACACCAGCAACGACACCCTTTGTGTTACCCTTTCCTCCCAGCAGTATCATAAAGATGGGGAAGAATGTCCACTCGATCTTGTTGAAGGATTTGCCCATTATGGTTGATAGCTGAAGAGAAAGAAGTACACCGGCTACTGCAGCGATCGCTGAACCGAGAGCGACAGTTTTAATTCTTATCTTCATTATGTTTTTTCCGTAGGCGGATACCACATTCTCATTCTCTCTCATCGCTTTAAGCAATCTTCCGTAGGGCGATTGAAGCATTCTGTTGACGATGTAGTAAATGATAACCGCCACTATGGAGATCACTATGGCGTAACCAAGTATATTGTACTCACCGGGAATGAATTTGAGAACATTGGGGGTTGAGGCACCGTAGTAACCGCCTACTATATGGGGATGATTATAACTTGCTATCCACATCACTTCACTGATAGCCAGAAGCGTCAGAGCCAAATAAAGCTCTGAGAGCCTGGCACTGGGAAGGATAGATATAGCCCCTACTGCAGCACCCAGCACTAAAGCTAAGGTGATGGCTAACAGAAAAATAGCCAATCCCACCCAGGGGTTCTGAGCAATCATCTCATTCACGATGCCTTTTACCTCGCCACTGCCAGTTGCGATATTACCGCTCACCCCGAAGTATGCCATCAGTAATCTGTTCATTACTCCCCCTACAGCTATAGCCCCCGTCAGCACGGCGAGATTTCTGCCGAACTGGGGGATACCGCCGTAGCCGAACTCGATGTTCAGGCTGAGGCCCACTATGAGATATATGCCTATCCAGATCAGAATGCTCAGGACGAAGATGAACTCCATTTGAATAACCTCCTCCAGTTAATTGACAAAATACCTTTGGGAGCTAAGAGCAACATCAATATCAGTACGATCAAGGAGACGACTCTACTGTAAACCAGGACCTCTGGCCCAACTATTTTGGAGAGCTGGAAGGTTACGAAGGACTCGGAAATTCCAATGATGT
>CAZQTT010000075.1:0-11345 GCA_964596255.1 uncultured archaeon | reverse complement strand
AGACAGCTACAAGGGTCTCTTTACCCAGGTCGTAAACCCTCATCCTGAACATCATGTCCTAACAGAGTGTTTGGCTCCGCAGGCCAGGCACTTCAAGAATAATACTCTATCCTCTTTCACGAAATCGGTATCGGGAGCCCCACATTCTTTACAGATAACGAACTCCTTTACGTAATTATCAACTTCTCTCTGGATATCCTCTTCGGTAAACTTACCCTGCAAAATCACTCTACCACTTTCCAGAAAACCAGCAGTCCCTAGAGATTTTACCAGTTGCTTGTAGAGATGCTTCTCATCCCTATTGATATCTTTGGCTATACTACCAAAATTCTTGATGATGGTCCTGCTTCCCTCTCGCTGAGTCTTAACCTTGGGAAAGTTGAACCTCTCTCTTTTAATCATTTCTTCAGGGAGCTCTTCTATGGCCTTTTCAAGTAAATCCTCATAACCTTTCATCTTCATCACCTATTTCAGATCATCTTTATCGTAATAAATCATGTTCTTCCAGTCCAAATCAATGTCACTTACTACCTTAAAAATAGTTTTCCCAGGGTCTTCTGAAGAGTAAAAAAGGTGAGAGCTGCATTTACAATCTGAACACCCAAATTCCTTTATTTGAGGAAATCTAACAGCCATTTCTGTGGCAAGGGCACATTCTACCTTTTTATGAGGAATACAAAGAGCATATAGGGGTTCAGCGTTGATGGTAAAATAATCAATGTGCCACCACAACTTCTTATCAGTGGTGAAGTGCCTTTTTATCCTCGCCTCCAGGCTATTCATGGCACTTCCAGTATAAATATAATGACCGGGATTAAATCTGAACCTCCCCAGCTTCCCGATCCTAATCTCTTCAGCAGATTGGAACCGCAATATCAGGAAGTAACTACCTTTTAGTGTACCCATTTTATGGAGAGTTGATTAGGAGTTTAAGTAATTTTTACTTTTAGTTCGGAAACTTGCACTGTTTCATAACCCCCTCAAAATAAAATAATCTTAGGTTGAATAGGTTTACATGATGGCAGAATAACTTTAGAAAAAGTAGTTGGATACAGGAAATATCTTCAGGGTATTAAGCTAAAAGTCAAATATCGAAAGCTTTTATTTAATTGAGATTAACTATAGTAACTATGACTTCAAACCAGGAAGACAGTTCAGAGGGTTTTAAACAGATTAAAATAGATTTCTGGGAAAAGTATGAAGAGATCGTTGGCAAATCCAGGGATTTTCCTAAATACACCACTCAGATTATGAACATAGCAAATCAGAATGCTCAAGGAACGAGGCCCCAAGTTGTGGGCAAAATGTCAGAGTTGATCAAACAATGTCCAGAAAGCACATATGAAGGATGGAGGAGTTGGTACCTTTATAACTATCCGAAAGCCATTAACAACGCAACCAAGAAAATAAAATCAATGATCGATAATATGAAAGAAGCTATGGATTTAGTTGATGAAGAAATGATAAGAGAGTGGGTAGAAGATTTAGTTATCAATAAAACCTCTGAGGGTTTAATAATTCAAGGTATTACTTAAATATATTGCAGAAAACAGGGGAGTAGTTTGGCGATCTGCATCTGCTGAAGAAGAAAGCAAAAATATTGATGGGTTTGTGGGGGAGATACCAGTTCAAATAAAACCTTCCACATACCTATCCAAAACCAAGTGTTAGAGAAGAAATAGATGTCGAAACCATATATTACAAAAAGACAGAAAAATATCTATATATTTATACGAATTTAATATGAATGACTTCTTTGACTGGTGGTGAGTTAAATTATTTGAACGGTCAATATGGTATTAGTGCTCCCAGCAACTCAGTCCCGGTTATGAGGTTAATTAAAGCTCATAGACCGAAATCAAAAGAGGAGCTGGTAAAATTAATTAAAGAGCACTCACAGGCTGAATGTGAATGTGGTGTGATAAGTAAGGGAACTATAGAAGATTTTGGCAGAAACCTATACAATTCTCAATTAGAAGAGTGGGGTGAATACAGGTATACGCTTGAAGAGTGTATACAATGGGAATACAACCTTTTTGTAGTCCAATCTCTAAAAGGAGACCTCATGGAAGATAAGGCGAAAACTTCTCTCCTAGAAGAACTAATTGGTTTTACTGTTGAAGAAGCTAATAGTTTTTATGATGAACACTCCAGAATAGATTTAGTAGTGAAAAAAGACCATAAAGTTATTGCGGGGATACAGGTTAAACCGTCTTCTTTTATGTGTACCAGGGATGGGGTTCAATATATGAATAAAAAATTGAATTCTACTGCTGGATTCCCCGTATTCTACTTATATTACGATTACGATAAGGAAAAATTCTGCAATTTAACAGAAGTTATTGCCGGATTTACATAATCACCCTTAATTTAATTTATTCATATCTTTACTATTTATCAAATGATTATGTTTAAGCCACTTTATTATAAAGTCAGTTTGATTTGATTTAGCAAAAATCAGAAAGGTTAACCCTTTTTTGAGCGGTTTTAGAACTCTCATCTTTTTCGATAGATATTTCGGGTATCTCATCCCTGTATTCGGCAACATAA
The DNA here is from genome assembly GCA_964596255.1 of uncultured archaeon. GTDB lineage: Archaea > Halobacteriota > Archaeoglobi > Archaeoglobales > Archaeoglobaceae > JdFR-22. The sequence goes on along the minus strand of CAZQTT010000075.1, from coordinate 8,795 downwards.
TCGATAGTATTTTCGTGTTCCTTTTTTTTGTTTACACTTTTCATAACTGGAAGGAAGATTTCTCTCTCTTGACTGGTCATAACTGGAAACCCGTAATTTGAGGATTTATGTCCCAACTCTCCTTTTTCTTTTTCTCTGTCTCTTACGAATTGTACATGTCTCCTCAATCTTTCTGTGACAATATCTTTAGACATATCCAAAACTTCATTTATCCTGTTGTCTATAATTTTATAGAAATTAGTATCTAATTCATACCCAATTGAGTTCCGTGCAGAAACCATCGCGGCCATTGTAGTTGTCCCAGTTCCCACAAAAGGATCTAAGACCGTATCATTTTGAATAGAATACATATTTATTAATCTATACGCTAATTCGAAAGGGTAAGCTGCTGACTTCTCCCTTAATTCTTTGTGATTCAATTTTTGTGCAATTCCCTTTAGATCATACCAGATATCTGAAAACCAGTTATTTCTTTCTTCCCAAAAGAAAGCACTTCTTCGCCTTATCTCTTTCTCTTTTGGATCAAATTGCCTGCTTCCTCCCTTGCGGAAAATTAAGATGTACTCGTGATCTAAGGTAACATAAGCATTGGGAGGTAACATTCCAGAGCCCATGAATTTGTTGGGTTTGGTTGATTGTTTTCTCCAAATAACTGGTGGCATGACTTGGTAATTCATTTCCTCAAAATAATGTATTATACGAGAATGGTTTGCATAAAGTTGAAAAGAACCATTTAATTTTCTGGTAGCATCTCCAATATTAATACATACTATTCCACCTGGAGCTAAAACCCTATCCACTTGTTTCCATACTTTATTCAATTCCCTGTGCATTAAATTGTATGCTTTTGATCCATCTCCTTCCTGAAGGGAATTATTTACCTCAGGGTTAAGGAAAGAAAATTGTTCGTCCCACATCTCAATCATGGGGTATGGTGGAGAAGTAACTACAAAGTTGACTTCTTCAGAGAGGATTTCCCCCATATCTCGGGAGTCACCAAAAATAACCTTATGACCTGTCCTCATGTTGCCCTCCGCTACTCTTATTTCTCACTTAGGACGCTATAAAAGATTTTTCAGCTGACCATGCAATGATCACATTCCTTAATATATCCGCATCACTCCCCCAAGTTCACTTTCACTTTTAAAATTCTCTAAAGGTCTCCACTCACTTTCAATAAATGTTACTATGTTACTTGAATTGAATTGAATTCTTTTCTGTTTTTGGTTTAAATTTTAAACCAAAATACATTTACAACGATCATTACTTTTTTTCCTTATCATTCTATCAAAAAATTTTTTAAATTAAATACTATTAAATATTAAGGTTAATGATAAACAGTGGATTTCCAAAGCATTTTAAATGTCATACTGAAAATAATTTGTCATTGTAAACTACAATAAGATAAGGAGAGGATTAAAGTGGAAAAGATAGAGGGTCTGATTGAAAGGGCCAGGAGGCTCAAAGAAAAAGGCCTCACAACGGGTGAAATCTCAGATGAACTTAATGTATCCCGGGATACTGCTCTATGGCTTATAAGTAGAGCCAGAGAAGATGTAACACCTCCTTCTGATATTTATATAGAATGGAGAAATCTATCTTCGCCTTTTAGGCTTCGCAATATCGCCACAACCATGGCAGACATGATCTTGGAGGCAGTGGAGAACGAACCTGAGGTAGTAATCGGTATCGCTACCAGTGGAGTGCCTATTGCCACCATGATCGCTGAGGAGCTGGACGTTGATCTGGGCATTTATTATCCTAAGAAGCTTAGAGAAGAGACAGGTAAGGATGCTACCGGATTCTTCAGCGGTAATTACGCCATGATCGATGATAAAAAGTGTGTGGCTATTGACGATATTGTAACTAGCGGGAATACTCTCAGAGAACTGGCAAGGAACGCCAAGAAGAAAGATGGGGAAGTCTTGTGTGCTGCAGTCATCATCGACAAGATGGGATTGACGGAGATTGAAGGATTCCCTGTGCTCAGCAGCTTGAAGATAATGAGGCTTTAGTTTAGTAAATTTAGCAAGGCATGGATATTTGTGTTCTGGTACCAACTCTAAATGAAGAGAAGACCGTTGGAGAAGTAGTTGAAGACTTCAAAAATTTGGGCTATAGAGTAGTAGTAATTGACGGGAACAGTGAAGACAGAACTGTGGAAATTGCTGAGAGCAAGGGAGCAGAAGTAATACTGCAGACCGGAAAAGGGAAAGGACAGGCCGTCAAAGAAGCGTTCAATTATATAGATAGTGACCTACTTGTAATGGTAGATGGAGATGGAACTTATCTCCCCGAGGAAATAGAATACCTTCTTGAACCCATAAGAAATGGCTATGCAGACCATGTAATTGGGAACAGACTGGTGAAATTTGAAGAAGGAGCTTTCACAAAGCTGAATTTGTTAGGAAATAAAACTCTGAATTTTTTCTTCAGATTGAATTACGGAAAGAACCTCCACGACATTCTCTCGGGTTATAGAGCTCTCACACAGGATGTTTACAAAAATGTAGAACTGAAAAAAATGGGTTTTGAGGTGGAAACAGAGCTTACAGTGAACAGCATAGCCAAAGGCTTTAACATAGTGGAAGTTCCTATAACCTACAGGGAAAGAGGAGGAGAGACAAAGTTAAACCCTCTCAGGGACGGTTTCAGGATAGCCAAGACCATAAACGAGCTACTGAGGCAATATAGTCCTGGTAGATATCTTTATTTTTTGGGATTTGTTCTCTCCTTGGTTGGTTTGCTGATTGGACTTTATGTAACAGTAGAATGGTTCAAAGGCATTAATCATAATCTCCTGGCTATTGTTACTGCCCTTTTGATTATCTCGGGTTTGCAGGTTCTCATACTGGGTGTTGTGAGCGATTTCATGTTCAGAAGCTCTTCCCAAATGAGGCGGGAGCTAATAGAGATTAAAAGAGAAGTAAAAGAAACAAAGTCCGGAACCCCACCTCTGAAGCAACCCTCCAGGCAACAAAATAAAAAATAACTTGAGGTGAGATTTTATTGTTACTAACTATTGTTATTAACTATTGTTACTAACGCCTTATTCTCTTGAGCGTCACCTTTTTGTTGACCCATCTTTTCTCGGGGTATATCTTTCCAAGCCTTTATGCTCTGGCCCTTATTCTCTATTCCTTATTCCTTTCGAAAGAATTATCAATATATCCATTTCACTGAAGACTCTCTAACCTCTGAAGCCACAATGCTAATTTAAACCTTGATTGCCTACTGTACACCTCCCCATCCAAAAAAACAAATGAGCGCTGATATAATGAATTCGGTGATAATAGCAGCGTATAAAGATCCGGGGTATATGGAGAAAAACGTACAGAATTTCAACAATGAGGAAATTATTGTGGCTGCGGATAAACCACAGTTAGAATTGATATCTATTATTGAAAAATATAATCTGAAAGCATCTATCTCAACTGAAAGAAGAGGGAAAGCGAACTCGTTGAACGATGCAGCTCAACTGGCCAGAGGAGAATACCTGGTCTTCATCGACTCTGATACCAGATTACTGGAGCTGGGTGATCCGGAGGGGCTTGATGCAGCGGATATCAGAAAAGAAGTGAATTCGTCTACTCTCATGGAAAAACTGGCCAATATTGACTACTTCAACATGTTGATCACCTCAATGCTGGTCACCAGGATGAACTCCTGCTTGAGCGTCAACGGTGCTGCCATATGTATAAGAAGAGATGTTTTGGAGGAGCTGGGTGGTTTTAGAAGGTGTATCAACGAGGACACTGATCTGGGAATAAAATTGGGAATGTACGGTTATAATGTGGGAGTGGTAGGCAGAGCCTTGACCAAAGCACCCTCAACCCTGAGAGAATGGTTTGCCCAGAGAGAAAGATGGGGTCTGGGAGGCGCTCAGGTAGTCCTGGAGAATTTTAAGAGCATAATCAGGAAGCCCAAGGTATGGGTTCCTTCCCTAATTTTGCTTTACCCTGCTCTCATAGGGCTTATGATAAACTTCTTGCTCCCCGCCAGCATTTTCTTGAAACTCCTCTACTTTATTCTGCCCTTCATGTTGTTCCTCCCCAATCAGGTGGTAGTGGCCCTTCTGTTGGCCGTATTCGAATGGCAGGTCACCAAGAATCTGTTGACCATAATTGGACCATTTTTTGTGTGGCTGTTTATTGTATTTCTGTTATCCAAGAAGATTAACTACCAGCTCAAAGCAAGATACCTCCCCATATACTTTTTCGTGTATTCTCCTTTGTGGACGGCAATCTGTGCAGTCTCAGTAGTCAAAGTGGCTATTTACAAATGGAGAGGAAAACAATTGGCCGTAAAGAACTGGCCAGTATAATCCAGTCTCTTGAATCAACTTAGCTTGCGAAGCAAAAAACTATGGAATCAGGAAAAGTATTAAAACCAGTTAGAAGGAAAAGTGATATGAAGATAAAAGTGGCCGTTGCACTTCTCGTTGCTGCTTTAATTCTTTCTTTCTTTGCTCCTTCGGAGGCTTTTCTGGGTGATTATTACAAGTTGATATACCTCCACCTACCGCTGTCCATTATATCCTTTGCATCTCTCTTCTTGTTTCCTGCAGCAACTTACCTCAACTGGAGACCTCAAAATCTGGCGATGGCAACCATAGTTTTCCTATCGGTGAACTTGGCTATTACAGCCTTGTTTATGCAGGTTGCTTGGGGTGGTATATCTACTGCCGAGCCGAGGGCCGTATTCAATGTCTTCCTATTGCTGTTGCTCATATTCTTTCTCGTCTGTTTAGTGCTCTCCAGAAATATAGCTTTAGTTTATTCTGGAGTGCAGCTGATTTTGGCCATCTGGCTTTATCAGGAGGCATCTAAAGCTTCTTTTCAATTACATCCCGTCTCTCTAATTGATATGGGACTGCTTATGAAACTCCCTCTTGTTTTTACCTTCCCTGCACTGGCCATAATCTACTACAAGCTTACAGAAATAAATTTTGGTTTAAGGGGTCAATAAAATAGAAAAGAAAATTAATGAAATTTTATCTTGGTCTGCTGAGCTTGTTCAGCCCTGGTAGCTCTCTTCAGCGGAAGGTGCTGATGACGGAGATTGAGTGCCAAATTCTTCTTTGGCGGTTTCCTGCTGGTCGCCTTCTTTGGTTAGTGCCGCGATAAGGCAACCTCTTGCAACGTTGTATATGGGTTCTTTGGCCTTATTTATGTTTGAGACATCCACCGACAACTTTGCTTCGGCCAGTCTCTTCTCGAACATGTCGATAAACCCTTTCGGTCTGGCACTCCCTCCGGCAATAGCAATGGGGAACTCAGCGTCAGGGGGAGTAACTTCTGCCAGCCTGCTTCTCAAGTTCTGGATAATGTAAGTTATCAAAGCATCGTAATAAATGGACAGAGCACCTTCAACGCTTCCCAGCTCAAACTCGGTATCCAGAGCGAATGATTTCTCTTTAATGGAAGTTACCCGCTCCTTGGTCAAGCCAGTAGCAATGGCCACCTGCTCGTCAATCCAGTCTCCACCTCTGGCGATGGAGAAGGACACGATGGGTGTTGCCATATACGCCACGGTAACGTTCGTCAGACCGGCTCCTATACTAACTCCAATCCCTGTAAAGCTCTGCTTGGCTAACTCGGAGTATATTACTGCAAGTCCTTCGTCTATTACGTGAGTTTCATAGCCCAATCGTTTGGCAAGAGCTTCTATGGTCTTCTTGTGGTAGAGCACATTTATGTCGGAATCTACAGGATTGGCCGGAGAGGATATACACGCCACTTCATTGTGTCTGGATGGTTTCGAAAGGACCTTCTCTATTATCAGCTTAATCATCGGAATGGACTCTTTCTCTTCAGGGCTTATTATACCATACTTCATGGGCCGCCTAACGTTCCTCTTGAAAACGTTGGCGAACTTGAAAGCATCATCGCCCAGAATATGGAATTTATCGTCTTTCTCTATATACAATACATTAGTAGAATCCAGCATGTTCTTTGTCAGGTCACTGGCGTCAATCTCCAGGAATGCGTTCCTTTCCTGGGCGAAAACAGTCGAGTCCCCCTCCTTTTCCGCACAAATTATGTTCATCGTTCCTACATCAATACCTTTTCCCATTTTTATCAACTCCCAAACAACCTAAACCTTTTCTTCTCTTCCTTCTCTTCTTCATTCTTTATAGTAGTTTCTTTTAATAAATCTGAGGTCTCTTCTAAATCATCATCTTTGACTTCCACTTTACCGGACTGAACATTTCTCAGGCTCCTGACCTCATCAACTTCGTCTTTAACTCTGGTGGTCTCTCTGCTTTTAGTAAATGCTTTGCTGGGTCTGAAACCTTCTGTGTCCACATCCTTGAACCTCAAGCCGGAATCGGAAAACTCTACTATCCTTCTGCTCGACTCTTCGATAGCCCGGTCAACCTCTCGCTCAATATCCTCGTCGGTGTACTCAGGTTGTTTCTCCTCCTTAATGCTGACCGGTACACCCTCAAGCAGGTTGAGCACTGCATTGGCAAAGGAGTTGGCGATCAAAATAGTGGCTCCACCCGCATAGAGAAGGATTATGTAGGAAATATTGGGATAAGCCCATCCCTGCGGATAGTCAAAAGCAAATTTGAGCACGCCAATAACACTAAGGCCAAATCCCAAGGGTATCACATAGTTGATGTAAACACTTCTCTGCTTAATCATTAAATTGAGCCCAGTTAGCGATACCGCCAGGCCAAAAGCCACGATACTATAGGTGAAGCTTATCTGAGTTGGGTCAGAATATCTGGTGAGGTTTACAGCAACTGCAAATCCTACTCCTAATAAGGCCAGAATTATTCCAGCTAAAAATGTGAGTGAGGCCGTGTAGTATTTCAGTTTTGGACTCATCCTGACAGGATTTGCAACTCTAAGTATAAATAATTTCCTTAATTAACGAATACTATATTTTCCACCGAAAATTAACACAGACAGCAAATATAAATGGAGATTTTAGCTAATACAAATAATAGAATAAAATAAAACCGGAATTAGACGGTTTTAATCTAAAACCATTCACTCAAATCGCAAAGCCTCTATGGGCTCTAATTTGCTGGCTTTCCATGCGGGATAAATTCCGCTGAGCACCGCCACCAGAACTCCAAAGCCTACTCCTTCAAGGATGTACATTGCTGTAGTCGTTGTGAATAGGTATTCGACGCTCTCCAGGACTATCATGTTGATGGCGAAGCCTCCCACAATGCTGAGCGAACCTCCAATGATACCTCCAACCACACCCAGGATCAATGCCTCCAGCAAAAATATTCTGAGTATAACCTGTCTGTAAGCTCCTAAAGCCCTCATCACACCAATCTCTTTGGTCCTCTCGATGGTGGACATCAGCATGATGTTCAGTATGCTCACTCCAGCTACCAGGAGCGAAATTCCTGCTATGGCCATTAGAAAGGCTGTTATCTGGCTGAAGGCCTGGTTAATGCTGTCGAGTATCTGCCTCAGTTCAAAGACATTGACCTTCTCCTCCCTCAGGTTGATTCTCTCTTCTATGTATTCTATAAATCCTTCTACGTCCTCAATGCTCTCCACTCTGACTATTATCTGGGAGTAGCCCTCGTCGAATGTGTTGTCAAAGTCTTCTGTCTGAATGAAGACCACATTATTGGGATTTACGTCGTATCTGGCTTCTTCTTGGAGTATGGTGTTAACTCTGAAGTCTTTTCCTGCAACCGTTAGTTTGCTACCTTCTCTAAGGCCAAGGTTGTCGGCGATGCTCCCGCCAACAACACAGCCCCCCCTCTTCAGCTTCACGTCTCCTTCCCCATCTTCGGCCTGGAAGAGGTCGCCAATATTGTCTCCTTCAACGCCGTAGATTGTGGAGTAAACTCTATCCGATTTGTATTCGATAAAATCCATGCTGCTTTTAATGGGGATGAACGTCTCGATATGGGGAGCGTTCCTTATCCTGTCTACCACATCTTTATCGATTTCAGAGTAGCCTTCGCTTGTTGCGGGGAATATCTGCACTTGAGTGGCGAGATCCTCAAAATTCTGGGCTACAGATGCTCTCAGGCTCTCACCGAAGATGCCTATAGATGCTATGGCCATAACACCAATGATTATACCGATAATAGCTAAAGAGCTCCTTACCTTAGTTCTGAGCAGGTTTCTCTTGGCCAGTTCAAGGTACACTGGAACCACCGCTACCTTCGCTTCCATCAGCAATTTTACCGTCCACTAACCTGATGGCTCTATGCGCGTAATTGGAGACGTAGGGGTCGTGGGTGACCAGGACCACTGTAATCCCCTTCTCCTTGTTCAAGTCCTCGATTATCTTCATTACCATTTCTCCACTCTTGGTGTCCAGGTTGCCTGTGGGCTCGTCACACAGCAAAATGGAGGGGTTGTTGGCCAGTGCCCTTGCTATGGAAACCCTCTGCTGCTGACCACCGCTCATCTCAGTAGGTTTCCTGTTGAGCTCTCTTTCAAGGCCCACCAGCTTTAAAATGTCTTTGGCTTTTTCTCTTTCGGACCTGGATGCCCTGCGGAATATCATGGGGAGCTCCACATTCTCGAAAGCGGTTAAGGTGGGTATGAGGTTGTAATGCTGGAATACGAAGCCGATAGCATCTCTTCTCAATTTGGTTAGCTTGCTGTCGGACAGATCTGAAGTGTTGGTCCCATCTATAATCACTTTACCACTGGTGGGCTTGTCAAGACATCCAAGAACGTTCAAAAAGGTGGATTTACCGCTGCCTGAAGGCCCCATAACCGATAAGAACTCTCCATTCGCTACTTTCAGGGAGACGCCGTCGAGGGCTCTGACTTCCGTGGGGCCGCTCTGGTAGATCTTCC
>CAZQTT010000074.1:0-12054 GCA_964596255.1 uncultured archaeon | reverse complement strand
TCCTTATACTCATTATAATAGCAGTAATGTTTATCATAATTATAGAAAATTGATAATCTAAATATCATATTATATTAATAATAGCCATCACTATAATGGAAAATTGATAAATTGGAAAAGGAAAGGAGTAGATGGGAAAAGAGAAGCCACCCCTTCAAAATAATATAATATTGGGAGGAGGTAGTAGGTTGAAGTTTTCGGGGGTGGCCCAATAAGGTTAACATTCTATGTTTATAAATTTTGTCATGATTAATAATGTCACCTAAACCCAAAAAACCTCTAACGTGATGATGAGATAAAAATTTTGCTGCTCGAACTATCCACATTATTGTTATATTCAGTTAAAATTACTTTAATATTGAATCAACCTTCAGATTTAAGTTGCATAACTCCCTTCAAGTTCTTAATAATTTTAATCGCACCAGTACCCTTATAACATAATTTTTATAGATGTGTTATCTAATAGAAATTGATGTCGACATTGAGAAATATATTCCTCACTGGTCTGTTGATCTTCATCCCCATTTCCGCCACTATATTTATTGTATACTGGACATTCAATTATATAGATGATCTGATAAAACCTCTGGTGCTACAGGCACTGGGATTTTATTTTCCAGGATTGAGCTGGTTACTCCTGATCGCTATTATATTCATTCTAGGAGTAATAGGTAAGTTTACTCTGGGGAACAAAATTGTCAACAGTGTAGAGAGCATGATGCAGAGAATACCCTTAGTTAGAACCATATACAACGCAACCAAGGAAGCCAGTAAGGCAATACTTGTTTCAGAAACAGATAATATCAAGGGAGTGGTTCTGGTCGAGTTTCCCCGCAAAGGAGTTTACACCCTGGGATTCACATCCGGTGCAGAAACCTTCGGAATTGATAAGAAGATCGGTAAAAGGACAGTAAACGTTTTCGTTCCCACTTCTCCTAACCCTACATCGGGTTACGTCCTCATGGTACCTGAAGAGGACCTCATATACCTGGATATGGCAGTTGAGGACGCCATTAAGGTTATAATTTCTGGAGGGTTCACCCGGTCCTAAAAATGGACCATACCCCTGCTTATTTGGTGAAGATGGACTTTCTCATAATCCCTTACCAGTTCCTCCAACCTCTCTAACTCGATCTCTCCATCCGACATAACTACCAGACGAAAGCGGTTAAATCCAGCATTATCTCTCTCTTCTTTTCCGGCTCTAACCAGCACTTCTAGATCTTTATTCTGGAGTTTATCTCCGTCAACGAGGTAGATCAATAAGCGGTCGCCCACATTTATCCTCCTATCAACGGTATGATCTGCAACTCTGACTTCAGAATCGACTTCAATCTTTTCAAAAACTTCCTCCGGACATTGACAACCCAAAGTATTCTTTACGAACTCCTTTACCTTATCGCTCACCGCCATCACTCCTTTATTAACTAAATTCTTCCAAGAGGTCTTTGAGATGTATGTGGTATTTACCGAGTTTCCCCCCAAAGTTGCCTGCAGAGATCTTGGTCACTCCATCGATCCTGCTGCCCACCTCAACACAGGTATACATTGCCTTTTTAACGCTTTGAAGGTCAACGCCATTGATAACTATCTCTGGAATGGATTTTACTCCTTCAGGAACTTTGGATTCAGCGATTTTCCCCTTCAAAGTGGGACAATAGGGGTGGTTGGTGGTGGGACCTATCTCTGGATATTTGGTTTCCACCTTGGAGCCGGCCGAACATACGTCAAAAGAGGTTATGACTCCCTCAATATGCTTCAAGCTCTCCACAGCAGCTTCACCAGCTTCAAGCGCTGCATCCTCACTCTCGCAGAAGTACCATATGTTGCCTCCGGCGATACCCTCCTCAAAACCGATAAAGCGCTCGATAACGAACTCCCCGAACATTATGGGAACCACGATGATTTTTCTGCCCCACCTATCTTCTTCCCACTCGTAGTCGTCACCACATCTACCCACGTTGAGCTCCGCATCAATATGGTTATCGCTCTGGGTGGCGTTGAATACCCTGGTAGTGGGAACAACCAGTATGCCCTGCCTGATCCTCTTCCCCACCTCTCTGCTCAGGGTGTCCATATACTTCTTGGACTTGGCCACCCATATCTGCACCATAGCCCCTACCCTACCGTCAGGAGTCTCCTCAGGTGACAACCATTTCTCCAGACCTCCTTCAGACTCACCAAAAACAGTGGATGGTAGAGCTGTTGCAGATGAGACCGCTTTCTCCAGCAGCCATCTGTATTTGGCAGTGATTATGAATCGAGAGTAAATGCCGCTAAAAGCCTCGCAGTAGGTACCCTCAACCTCCACACCATTTACATCCATGACCCTGATTTACCTGTCCGATATTATAATTCTTCTGCTCCTCAATTCGACCAAACTGTTTTAGTGGACTCCTTCCAGCATCAATATGATGAAAAATATTACCATTAGCACCAGACCGATAGGGACCCCTCTTTTGGCCCACTGCCTCATGGTTATTCCTATTCTGCCGGCTGCAACGATGTTGGGGATGTTCCCTGGGATCAACATACCGCCAGAAATGATCAAGGCTATGAGAACGCTTTTTAATTGAGCGGGACTCAGTTGCGGTGCGACTTCTGCTGCGGCAAGGGTGGCGTTGTCCAGAACAGCGGATATCATATTTACCCAGTAGAGCACCTGCGCCGGTATCTTAATAATATACCACTCAACCAGTGGAGTTAATCCCCCTCCAAGGAGCATGAGAGCTGCCACAAATATATAGACCCTTATAGCTCTCCTTATGACGGTACGGAGGCTTTCAGTGTACTCGGGCACTTGCGCTTCTCCCGAGTGCCTTCCGGCATAGATAGCTCCGAAAACAGCAAGGGCAAAAACTGCCGGGATGACGTATTCACTCAACAACCTGAACAAAAACAGAAAATCAGCATTGTATGGTGGCTTACTCAGTTTGGCGACCGCAATGGTGGACAAGGGCTCTCCAACTGGGGTTAAAGCAGCGCCGAACCCCACGGCAAAACAGGTGATTACCGTTAAGTCTATTTTCTTCTCCCTGCTGAGAGGTAAAGCCGCAATTATCTCTACCAGAATTACGGCAGCAACAATGACTGAGATCAAGCTGGAGGTCAGACCAAGTACCAGTATCATGATGAAAATGAATTTAGCAACGCCTAACCTATCCATTGCCTTTATAATGCCCGAATAGATTTGTTGATTGAACCTGTAGATCAATAATCCGGCAACGAGCACTACTTGAAAGATACCGATAGGTAGCCCACCGATACTTATCGGAGCGATAACTGCTTCTTCAATTAAACTAAGGCTCCATACGCCTGAGATAGTGACTGCGAGGATGCCCATGACAAGGAAGAAAGGTTCCAGGTTCTCCTCAACTTTACGGGATGTAAAGGGCAAAACTAAAACCAATATGAGAATGGCGAAAAGGCCAATTGCGATGTGCATCACAGGTTCTTCTGGTATGCCTGTTACCTCAGTTGCCATCTATATCACTTCCACTTTTCCGGATAAGGATTTGTGGCATATCTTTCATAAGGGAGGTAAAAGCTTTTCTCTAAAAATACCTGAATGGACTTTGAAATCGTTTATAATCAAGATTTGTTTAGATTATTATAAAGTAAAGTAAACAACACCTCACCATGACCGAATATATACAATTTATTTAAGAAATATTTTCATTATAATAATGATAAAGAATGAAAGGAGTTACCCCTGGTGTATTAAATAGGTTTAAACCAAAAATAAGAATTGGGGAAGAGACGTGGTTGATACTGATCTTATTGTCTATCGTATTTGCCACCGAGCTGGCAGTACTGGCTCTCTTGCAGATCACATCTTTCAATATCATCTACACTCAATTCTTGAGCTCTATGGTAGATGCAAGAATGCTTTTCCGCACTTCAGTTGCTCAAAATATCCTGGATGCCAGCCTACTGGTCATTCTCTTATCTCCCCTAATTATATTCCCCAAGCGGAAGATCGAATCACAGCTACAGAATGCCCAAAAAGATAGAAAAGTGATAATCGAGCAACTTGCAGAAAACCTGAAACGGTTTGAAACTTCATCAGACAAGCTCAGGAACCCTCTTGCAGTCCTTATAACTTCGCTGGAAGTAAAAGATGAGTTGGAGGAGGATGAGTTCATACAGATAGTGAGGGAGCAAACCATCAGAATTCAGCAGGAGCTGGATGGTTTGAGAGAGGAGGAGAATAAAACCTATGAGCTGGTGGAGGAAATATATAATAAGTCTGTCAACCGGTTGATCAATTAATTGAAGGTTTTTTTAAATAAATTCTAAGTTAACTGACATAGTTATAGCTAAATAAAAATTTATTAATTCTAAATTATAACTAACAGAAATATTAATATTCTCCAGCGAGAAGTTATATGTAGTGCATATAAAGGAGAAAGCCGAAATAAAAAGCTCAGGATTTGCAGAGATCTTGTCTTCCCAGGACACTATTCTCTACCAGCGCGTAAAGGGTTACTACCCGGGTGTAGGTTATTTTACCCTGAACATACCATTCGTGTGCCAGAGTTGTGGAAGGTGCTGCTCTCAAATAGGATTTCCCATTGGAGAAGCGATCCTCTCCAAAATTGGAGGTTATCTTGATCTCACACCAGAGGAAGTCGAAGAGAGGTATTTGAGAATTAGGGATGACGAAGACAATGGCCGCGTGCTGGCTCCCTGTCCATTTCTTATATACAAAATGTGCTCTATATATCCTGTCAGACCTGAGGGCTGCAAATTTTTTCCTCTGGCTCACGATTTCAAGGATTACGGGATTGGGTGTGAAGGTCTGAAAAGGCTCAGAGAACTGGAGGAAAAACTTACAGAAGATTGCTCCGAAATAATCTCCAGAAGTAAGGCTGTTGAACTGGAAAAAGCCAATCAAATAGCCGTAAAAGTGCCTGAAACTATAATAAACGATTTCCTGAAACTAAAGATTTCTCAAACCGAAAGAGAGTTGTTCTTCATCCTCAACTCTTCATCCGTAACAGGCAAAAAAGTTATGCCAAAAAGTTAAACTAGCGCGCTGACCAGCTACAGGTCTGGAGGAAGCTTTCTTATCTCATCGTATCTGAACACGGGGCCGTCGTGGCACACGTAGATCGAGCCTATGTTGCATCTCCCGCACTTACCTATGCCGCACTTCATCTTGTTCTCCAGTGTGGTAAAGATTTGGTCTTCTTTGAAACCCAGCTCTTCCAGGTTCTGTACCACGAACTTTATCATTATGGGGGGACCACAGGTAACCGCTATCGTGTCCTCTGCCCTTGGTTTTACTGCCATGACGACCATAGGCACAAAACCACTGAAGTGGGTGGTACCTGAAGGATAATCCGTTTGTGCTGGATTGTCCCAGTTGACGCTGTACCATCCTTCTTCTTCCACATCGATGGACAATCTGACATCGATATCATCTCTGTTGAGCAGCTCATCCATTTCATCCTTAAAGATAAGGTCATTGGATGTTCTCGCCCCGTAGAACAGGCTGACATCACCGAATTTATCTCTTTCATCCATCACATAGTGCAGCACGGACCTTAGAGGGGCTATACCAATCCCACCGCCGATGAGAACTATATTCTTTCCATGCCAGTCTTCCACTGGAAAACCATTACCGAAAGGACCCCTTATCCCTACTACAGAACCCACTTGAAGCTGGTGAAGGGCCAGGGTTACCTTGCCCACTCTCATAACGCTGAACTGAACCCTATCTCTGGTGGGTGAGGTGGAGATGGCGAACATGCTCTCTCCCTTGCCGAAAATGGATACCATGACCGTTTGTCCGGGCCGGAAAGTGAAGTTATCCTTTATGTCTTGGTCCAAAAACTCTGCTGTGAACGTCTTTATGGCCCTCTCACCTGTGGTCTCCTGCTTGATATCCACAATCCTCGCCAGGTAGGGGAGGTAAGGGTTTTCTATTCCTGTTTCGTGGTTCGCGTTGAATTCCTGCATGTTATTCCTCCATGGACTCCACAATTTCTCTTATATCTATTCCCTCTGGACACAATCTTATGCACCTTCCACATCCCACACAGGCAATCTCATCATTCTTCTGCTTGAAATAAAGGAACTTGTGAAGAACCCTGTTTCTGAGCCTCTGCTTTTTCTCCGATCTGGGGTTGTGGCTGGATGTATGCTCCGTAAACTCCGGGAACTGGCATGAGTCCCAAGTCCTTATTCTGCATTGGTTTGTATCGGCTATATCAAAGCAATGGCATGTGGGGCATAGGAAAGTGCATATGCCGCAGCTTATACAGGGTGTGGCAAATTCTTCCCATTTTTCGCTATCGAACTTATCTGAAAGCCATTTATCCGCATCTTTGAGGTCTTTATCATATGAGGGTTCAGGTTTTTCTGGCTGCTGCTCCTCAGCCGAAAAATCGTCTGATGCGAGTTCTTTACCCTTCTCGGAGACAAAGTCCACCAGGAATTTATCTTCGTCCACTTGAATGATCAAAATGTCAGCACCTGAAGGGTCCTGAGGGCCGCTTCCTACAGCGTTGCAGAATCCCTCTTCACAATACTCATTGCAGGCCAGAACAACCAGCAAAGTGCCGGCTTTACGGGATGAGTAATAAGGGTCATTATAACCTTCTTCAAATACTTTATCCAGCATGCTTATCGCCCTGGCGTCGCAGGGCCTGATCCCGAAAACCAGTTTTTTCTTCTTTTCCGGAACAGTGGGCTCAACCTGCTGTTCATCGAACTCCATCAGCTTTTCCCACTGGGGGAACACGATCTCTTTTGGAGGAACGACAGTGTTGTGGTTATCAGGACTGAATGAGACCTCCTCAGAGTCCACCCGTTCAAATTTATTTTCTTTGGGTGCATAAAGTTCATACCCTTTTCCCGCACAGTCCTTCAGCCATTTTAATAGTTCCTCTTTGTCAGCAGAATACAAAGCGAATCACCTCTAACCTCTAAAGTATGAAATCCTCTGGATCTTCTTCACTCACCGTACTCAACAAAGAGCCCTCCAAAATTCCTGCTGTATAGTGGAACATCTCTTTAACGTCTTTTTCCACTTTCTTCATCAACAGCATGAGAGGGATGTCTACAGGACAGACTCTCTCGCATTCTCCACATCCGGTGCACCTGCCAGCCAGATGCATGGCTCTGGTCAGGTGATAGAAAGTGTTCTCAGGGGCTTCATTCGCCCTGGTTATCCATCGGGGTTTCTCCGCCTTTTCTTTCGCCGGGGTGAGCGGAGTTAAAGCAAGTCTGGTGGGGTCAACAGCACACTCCTCACAATAGCACAGAGGACAAACTTCTCTGCAGGCATAACACCTGATGCACTTGGAGAACTGCTCCTCCCAGAAATCACCTTTTTCCTCGATGCCCCTCTCCTCCATTTCCGCTACATTCCCGAACTCTTCACTGCCGTATGCTTCGGCAGGAGTACTTTGTTCCTCTTCTCTGACAAGCTCGTCGTACACAGGTGGATTAGGGTATGCACACTCCACACACTTGTCCGCAAGGAGGTCTTTCTTGTCCATCTCACCTACTTTTTCACCGTTGACGGACAGGGTTATCTTGCCGTTACTTTCCTCAAAACTGACCTTCCCTTTCTTTCCAGCAACTTCTCTGGCTTTTTTAGGGTCCAATACACCTTTGCAGGGGACACCGATAACGTAAACGCTATCTCTGGACACCATATTCTCCTGGATGAGTTTTGAAAGGCTTCTACCATCGCATCCTCTGACCACAATGCCTACGGGTCTGTGGTCCGGTTCCTCACATTTGCCCCGCTTGTAGAGATCTTCAGCGGCCTTAACTTTAGCCATTTCATCATTGATAAAAACTACAACGTTGGGAGTATAAACTTCACAGACCACCAGATCCTGGAGCTCATCTTCTGAATCTACAAATAGGGGAGAGGGATGAGCTTTTTTATCATTTAGCTCCCATCCGATGACGTATTTGACCTTTCCCTGGTCAAGCAGGTCTTTTACTGTACTGCGAAGATTTTCGGTGGCTTTGTGGTCTATCATTCTTGAACCTCTACTTCTTCTGTTTTCTTAAACTCTTCTTGAGGAAATGATTTCAACTTTTTGAGGGGTCCCAATTTTCTGACATCTTCTGTTATCTTGGTGACCACTTCAGTGAACTTTTGGGGTTCGGCAGCGGATACCCAGCTCACCTGAAGTCTTTCCGGCTCTATCCCCACATACTCCAGCAGTTTGCGGAGAACTGCCATTCTTCTCCTCATGTAAAAATTGCCTTTGATATAGTGGCAGTCACCGGGGTGGCAGCCGGACACCAGAACTCCATCGGCTCCGGTATGAAAGGCGTGAAGGATGAATAAAGGGTCAACTCTTCCAGAACACATGACTCTGATGGGCTTGACGTTGGCAGGATACTTCAATCTGTTAGTTCCTGCCATATTCGCACCCATATATGAGCACCAGTTGCACAGGAATGCTACAATTTGGGGTTCATATTCTTCTTTTTCCACAGAGATCACCTTTTATTTATGGGCAAACCCTCTTTAATTCTTATATGCCCCAGATAACTGTCTTTAAAAACTTTTGGTATTCACTAACCTCTTTTTTTAAAAAATAAAAGGCTCCAATAATATATCCAGTGCCTCCAAATCCTTATTTTTGGTGTGATCATTTTTAATTAGCATTAAGTATATATTGTAACCAAAATAACACTATTAATACTGTAGAATGGAGTGCTTACTGCAAAATGGCCTATTTCAAACAATATATTCACCAAGCTGTTAGAGGAGAACCGCAATTATAATTTATAAAACTGTGGAACATGGGATAAGAAATGAAAGATATGGGTTAGTTAACTTTTAATTCTACCATCCGCAAATGACTAACATTATATAAATAAAAAAGAGAAGCATTTACAATGATCAAGATCGATGGCAGTTACGGGGAAGGTGGGGGTCAGATCCTGAGAACTGCAGTTTCTCTATCTTGCCTCACTGGTGAACCTGTGGAGATCGATAATATAAGAGCTTATAGGCCAAAACCAGGGCTGGCCATGCAGCACCTTAAAGGAATTGAAGCGGCTAAGGTTATCACTAATGCCGAGGTGGAGGGGCTTCAGGTGGGCTCCACAGGGGTGGTCTTTAAGCCCCAGGAAGTCAAAGGCGGAAGCTACACTATCGATATCCAGACCGCCGGCAGCGTCACCCTCATTCTGCAGACCATACTCCTTCCTGCACTCACCACAAATATTTCTCTTAAGATCAAGGGAGGAACGGACGTGAATTGGAGTCCTCCCATAGACTACATGAACAATGTGACCCTTAAAGCGCTGAAAGATATGGGTGCAAATGTTTCCACCGAGCTGGTGGCCAGAGGCTACTACCCCAAAGGTGGAGGCCAGATAAACGCAACTACCGAAAGCTCTAAGCTGAAGGGAGTCGATTTCGGACGGCAGGAGAAGTGCTCAATTCAAGGTATAAGTCATTCTTCCAATTTACCACCCCATGTGGCCCAGAGGCAGGCCAGCGCAGCCCAAAAGACCTTGCAGTCAAGAAGATTCGATGCACAGATTGATACTCAAGTAGAGAAGTATTTCTCCACCGGAACTGGTATAACCCTGTGGTGCGGTTACAAGGGAGGAAGTGCCCTGGGAGAAAAGGGGAAAAAGGCAGAGAAGGTGGGAGAAGAAGCTGCGAACAACCTGCTGGCAGAGCTGGATAGCAGGGGGTGTTTTGATCAGTTTCTGGCGGACCAGTTGATGCCTTTCGCCGCAGTAGCAAGCGGTAATACAACCTATACCGCCTCAGAGATTACCATGCACCAGAAAAGCAATTCCTACGTCATAAAAGAGTTCTTTGGCCCCATAATAAGTATAGACAAGGATAAAAAAGAGATAAGCATTGAAGGGCTGGGGATTCTCTAAATCACTTTGAAGAATGCACTAAGCCTAATCATTCTTTTCTTGACTCCCCATACACCAGCGAAGACGCTACCAGATGGGCGATCCTCACAGGTTCTGGCAGCTTGCCCTTGATTGTCGAGTTCCGGATATATTCTTTAGCTTCTTCAGGTGTGCAGCCGGCGACCTGAACAAAAATACCTTCAATATTGTAAACCTGCCCGGCTTTGCTCAAGATCTCTTTTCTTTTTTCTTTTTGTTCCACTTTCTGGAGGGCTTTGTCCATCGCCTCAAGATCAGGAGGTTTGTTCATCACGACCATTACAGGTATATTGGTCTGGTGGTGAATGTGACTTATATCTGCAACATTGAACCCCCCAAAAGTGATCCCTGAGAGGATTATGCTCTTCAACTGCTCTCTAAATCTGGAGCCGTTTACCAGGTTTATGATAGTGGAAGTCACATCCAGTCCATCCACATCGATGCGGGAAAAAAGAAAACCTTCTACGTAGGTTCCGGCCATAATACAGGCGACTATATGCGCCTTGTCGTCCTCAAAACCGCTAAACCCATCATCAAATCCGGCAAAACGCCAATTTTTCATTTGTCCAGTTCAAGTTCATTATGACTTATGTCAATTATGTTACTGTGGTATACTGGATAGGAGCTCTTCACAACCTTTGGCTATGTCATTGTTCGCTTCTTTTAATACCTCAAGGGGGTCCTTATCTTTTGTTCGAACATAAAGAGTAGGAGCACCCACAAGGGGGTGGGATATGGTGTATTTGGCAACTTCTACTCTGCTGTCTTCCAGCAGGTTTCGCTGTATAAGGTTTAGAAAAGAGTGATCTTCTCCTGTAACTGTAATTTTTACGTAATTCTTGTCCATTTCCAGTATCTTAACTTCCATATTCACCACCACTACCAGTCTCCTTTTCCGTAATCCTTAGATATTTTTCTCTTTTCCTTATTACCACATTCTTCACAAACCAGCATATTGTTCTCTTTTACCATTTCACTTCTGCAATTGCTGCATATGGCCTTTATTACGCCCATCTCAGGCTCTTTTGTGGATAACTTGAGATTCTCCACATCTATGACCTTGGCTTTTATTATATCCATGTAGCCCACACCGTCTCCCAGTTCCTTGAGGTAGTCGTTCTGCACATTTGATACGTGAAGAGCAGCAATGCCTGTATGCATTAGCTCCCTGTCAATACCTTTTTTCCTGGTAAGCTCAATTAGAGCGAGAGAGTTTCTCAAATCCACAACTCTTCCCAGCACAATATCGTTTTTCTCTATTTCTGGGAGGCGCTTAAAAGGCTTAACTTCAACAATTCTATCACTGATGGTCACTCTACCGGTCACTGAGGCAAAAATTTCTCCATTCTCTTCATAAGCCCCTTTTCCGGCAACATATTCTTCAACGTAACCTATTTTATCTCCTGGTAATACTAAATCCATAATCTCACCTATTTTATATACGTCAATATTTTTGCAATCTAAACACTTCAACCGGGACATATTTAAAATCTTTTTCGTGGAACTTATAACTCCTCCTGAGCGGGATTTGATATCTCCATAAGTGGGTTATTTCAAATCCTTTGGACTCACACTGGGAGGAGATAAAGTCTTCACTTTCTGCTGAGTGGACGCTGTATATAACCTTTGATATATCCATAGCCCTGGCAACGAATGGCCGGTCAGCATGCCTCCTCTGAATTCCGAAAGGAGGGTTCATCACCGTGGTCACTTCCTTCTTCATGCTGACGTCTCCTACTCTACAGGCTACCCACTCGGCATACGTATTTAGACTTGTGGCGTTCTCTTTGGCCATTTTCAAGGCATTCATATCCACATCAAAACCAATAGCACGGGCTCCGAATAAGGTAGCTGCGATTGTCAGGATACCCGTCCCACATCCCAAGTCAACCACCGTGCCCAGATCACCCATTAGGTGTGCGTTTACCATTATCTCTGCTGCCAGCGAAGGGGGGGTAACATACTGCT
Organism: uncultured archaeon; assembly: GCA_964596255.1. Lineage (GTDB taxonomy): Archaea > Halobacteriota > Archaeoglobi > Archaeoglobales > Archaeoglobaceae > JdFR-22. The sequence continues at coordinate 189 of CAZQTT010000074.1, read as the reverse complement.
CAAGCTCGATTTGGGGGTTGGCGAACCCTTCCATCGATTCCAGTTTTATGGCCAGCTCTTTCTTCATTCACTTGATAAGTTCTTACAGCAATATTTGGTTTTTATTACCAATCTTCCTCAGATCATCTTCAAATTTTCACCTATGTGGAACCCTTACCGGGTAATTAGTCCAGGATTATTTATTACTTA
>CAZQTT010000073.1:0-12263 GCA_964596255.1 uncultured archaeon | reverse complement strand
ACATCAATCGTTTCCCCAGCAAACTCAAGCTGGTTAGTTACGCTGGCATCTGTCCTTCCATAAGGCAGTCAGGTAACAAGGAAGTGAAGGGAAATATAACTAAACAGGGCTCCAGGAACTTGAGATGGATCCTTATCCAGTGCGCTAACGTGGCCATAAGACACGATGATTACTTAAGGAATTTCTATCAGAGGATAGAGAGGAAGAAGGGACATAAAAAAGCTGTAGTAGCCACAGCCAGAAAAATGCTGGTCTGCATCTACTACATGCTAACCAGAAGAGAGCCATACAATCCCAAATAATTTAAAGAATCCTAAAGCCCAGCTCACCACCAACACCCTCCCACCACCCCGCTCCCTTTCCCTGCGGAAAGTATAGGAGGTGAATGGTTAAGGTAAGTAATAAATAATCCTGGACTAATTACCCGGTAAGGGTTCCACATAGGTGAAATCACCAACAAACTTAAATTTTTCTTCCCGGGATTTGTCCTTAATCTTAATTTACCGCAAGATTCTTTTTTGATCAGTGTAAGTAAATTGAAGAAATTAAGGGGGTTTCAGCAAAAAAAGATTTTTTTATTGGCTATGGGCCTTTAAAGAATTGTTTTGGGTCTATCATCTGTTTATATATTTTTATGAGACATTTGTATTATGTAAACAAATAACTATCTGTAAAAATTAAGAGCTTTTTTTGTGGTATATTCCTGATAAGCAACGTTACATAGCCTGTCTGCTTGTGAATTCTCCTCCCTGGGAATCCACACTAACTCGACTTCCTTATCCTTGAGCAGTTCTCTGATTTGGGGAACGAACTTTTTTGATGTCTGTGACTTCACTTTCCACTTTCCTTTTAACTGATTTATCACCAGTTGAGAGTCTCCCTTAATCAATATCTTATCCTTAATTTTCTGAGAATCTACCCACTCTATAGCCTTCTTCAATGCGGTGTACTCTGCAACATTATTTGTCATTCCTTTGCCTTCCCCTATAACTCCATACCCCTTCTTGATCACTTCATTGTTGCGGTAGACAACATAACCGTATGTAGCAACTCCCCCCGGATTCACCGGTTGACAAAGCCCATCAAAATATATAGTTATCATCTCTTATCTTATATTGTACAACCAAGTGATTTAGTATTTTGTGATAAAAAAGGGGGTATAAACCTGCCGCATTTCTAATAATAATTGCTACTGATAATTATTCACACCTGTCCCTCATGTCACAGTATTCACACTTATCCCAATGGGAAACGTTTTTTCCCATACCTATAACCAAGGTAGTGGACTTTCGAGGATACATTATGTTGTAATGGGTCAATTTAAGCCCCATATCCTGAGCATTGACCAGGTTTAAGATCTTGGCCTGCTCGTCAAGGGCAAAACCATCTTGTCCCGGGCATATACACCCACTTGCTGTCAATCCTCTCTCTTCCGCCTTCTTGTTTGCTATTTCAAAACAATAATCTTCCAGTTCGTAGATAGCAGCATTACCTATCTCGTCGACCAATATGGCATTTAGGAGGTTTCCTTCACTCAGAAGTCGGTCAACTTTTTGCTCCAGATGGGATCCTATTGTGCAAGCGGCTACCATAAACTGTTGACAGTCTTTAAACAGCATGGGAAGCAAATACCCCTCAATCCATACACCATTGACCAGTATTGCTTCTGATTCCACCTTCCGTATATCCAGAATGTCATAAGCTACAAAAGGGGCCATTAGGCCATTAAGGTTTGAGTAGAACTCGTTTATCCGCTCTCTAAGGTCCAACTTAGCACCTACTTCCGGATTATCAAAATAGCCCAATCGTTTCAGTATGTGCTCTTCCTGAGGTTCTAATTTGAGGTCACTTAAAATGGGCATAAGCATTACCTGTGATTTTGGTCCACTTGATTTCATAAGCCCCCAAATAATCCACAAAACAGCAGTTTTTATTCCCTTCAGGTGCAGGAGGAATGAAACAATGTTCTTCCAAGCCCATAATTAATTATTTGTTTCATCATTTAAATATTTTACCTTTATGTGTTGCCAAATGGCAAGCAGATTAAACTTGAGTTCTCATTCGTTTATCATTGGAAGTCAATGATTCTACGTGTGCAAAATGACTGATGATAATCACTATTTCCTCCAGTAAAATTCATAGGTAATTATTCCATTTCTCGAAAATTAGAATAGGGTTTGAGAGACATATAAAAAAGCCATTTTTACTGTTGAAGTAGCTGGATAGTAAAAATAACTAAACAAAAAATCATACTATAGATTTTGCAGTTCAGCAATTAGGACAGAGCGATGAGGACAATATATTTCACCAGCACGAAAACGCTGTTGCCACACCCCCAACTGATAATTTTATAAGTGAAGTTCATCCTGAATAGCTCAATGCATTTGCCAGCATTAGCTGTAAGATTTGAACTTATTCACATCGTTCCCATATAATATTACTCTATCCGTTATCTCCCAAACCCCTGTTCGGACAAATATCAGGAAGCCAGATTGTTCAGCCCTCTTGACGAAGTACTTAAAGTGATAAGCTTTTCTACTTTTAGTGTGTTTCCTTATAAGTGAATCCAGAGTGTTAGATACGACTTTATCCTTGCCTTTTGACTTAAGCTTCCTGAGCTCTTCCAAGAATTTTCGATAGCCAACTTCAGGTGATCTTTTGTAACGCGATCTGGGATTCGGTCTGTAACCCGAGGAGTTAATGGTTTTAACCATCATATAACCAACTAATTATCTTATAGGATATAGCTCTTTAGAGGGGCCTGAAAGTAAAAGAGGGGAATCATATTCTCAATACCTCATGATTTCCCCTCTACCCCATTGTATTGTGTATTTATACTACTGGCAACAAGTTTTGGATTTAGATTTAGTAGATATGCTAAAGAGATATTTAGTGAGGCAAAACAAATAGAGCTCTCTTTACCTCTTTTCTACTTTGTTTATTTTACAAGCAAATTACCAGGAAAAAATTGGTTTATATTTTGCCTTTCAGGTATTGTTGGCCTTCTTCTACTCTTATTTTCACTGGTGTGGGCAACTTGTGACCTGCTCTCCTCAGTGCATCTTTGCCGAACTCGTAATGCTCAGGCTTTACCCACATGGTCATAACTTTCTGTCCAGGTGAAGCTCTCGCTGCTTTTCCTGTGGGTCTTCCATAGGCTTTTCTCATTCCCTGAGATATTCTGTCTGCACCTGCTCCTACGGCCATCTTGTGTTCTCTTAGGACCTGGTGAGGATAAACTCTAACTTTAAGGAAGAAATTGCTTGAGCCTATTTCACTGGATATGTATTTGTTGGCAGCAATTCTAGCTGCTTCAAGAGCAACATCTCTAATCTGTACACCTTCTACTGATATAAGAGTCAATTTTACAGGGAAGGTGCCTTTCCTGTTTCCCATTTCCAAGTTTCTGAGCTTGACTCCGGGAATTCCGTCAATATACTCTTTTCTTGTGAATGGTCTGTCTAGTCTTCTGAACATACTGGCTGGTTTTTTTGCCATAGTTAGTCACCTTCCAACCTTCTTTCTTGCTGAGTATTAAAGTTTTATTCTCTAACTCCCCATTTCCATCAAGTTTAGGTATTGCCTCTGCGCCAACCTAAGTAAAATTTAAAACTTTAGGCACATATTTCCAAAAATCTGGTTAAATAAAATAATCAATAATCATTTCAAATTCAGAGTGAACACTTGTATTTGTGTCAATTGGGATTTATGGTGTTTAGATGAAAGTATATATACTTCGTTTGGGTCACAGACCTCAGAGGGATAAAAGAATTTCCACTCATGTTGCTCTTACCGCCAGAGCCTTTGGGGCAGAGGGCATATATTTCGACACTTACGACCCCGCTATGTTCGAGAAAATAAATAAGGTCTCTACAAGCTGGGGTGGCGATTTTTGGGTTCAACATGCAAGCTGGAAGGAAGTTTTGAGGAGATTTGAAGGATTAAAAGTTCACCTTACTATGTACGGTGTTCCTCTAACTGAGAAAATTGAAGAGATTAAAAACTCAGATAATGTCCTGGCTGTTGTGGGGGCAGAGAAAGTTCCTCCAGAAGTTTATCACATGTGTGATCTGAACATTGCTATCGGCAATCAACCTCACAGTGAAGTAGCAGCTCTAACAGTTCTACTGGATAGGGTGACAGACGGAGAAGTTTTTAATATCAACTTTCCAGACGCCAGTATCAAAATAACTCCTTCTGAACGATCCAAGATCGTCGAAGACAAAGATTGAGATTGATAAGTGGAAGAACACTTTTTGGCAGTAAGTTTTTTCAGTATTAGTATATTGGAGAGTAGTCTTAGAGCGAGATGGGGCAAACCAATTAGCTTTTCTATAGCTGGGGAAAAGGGTAAATAATAAAAAATGCATTATGGTCACATATGAAAATAACCATTGATGTCCCCTCTGATATGGAGAGGGAGATTACCAGCAAGTGTGATGAAGCAGATATTTCGCCTTCAGAGTTTGTTTACTCCTTGTTGGAGTGGTACTTCTATAAAAAGAAAGATAAAGTTGATAAGTCGGAGATAAAAGAGTTTTTGACTGCTGCCAAAAGCTACGGAGTTGAGAGAGTTAAAAACTGCAAGTATAGCGATAGAAATCATTGTGCCATAGAAGTGTTCGATGATCTTTTTGCTGAGCAGGAGCCTGAACTCGTATCTCCATACAAGTGTCTTTTTTGCCCCTATTTTGTGGATAAAAGAAAGGAGGAGAGGAGAGCTGAACTTAAACAGCCCACTGAGGCAAAAATGTATGAGCTGGCCAAGATAGCGGCTAAATTTGTGGTAGAGCTATATGGGGATGAATTGGGTTATAGGCCCCGCCATATTGTTGAAGAAGATGAAGAAGATGAAGAGAAGAATAAGCCAACGAAAGAGTTCTCTAAAAATGAAGTGAGAAAGTTAATGGAGAACTGGTGAACACAGCTTATGCAGAGAAATATTATTAAATCCCTGTATTCAAGCAAGTAGTATGGACTATAACCTTCGGTGTATAGAGTGCAACAAAGAGTACGAAACAGACGACCTCTACACATGCGAATGCGGAGGTCTGTTGGAAGCAGCGATTGACCTTGACTCTGTTGAGATTGATTTCCGGCTTGATGGTAGAGACCTCAGTGTGTGGAAATACAAATCCCTTCTTCCGGTTAAAATCGACCCTGTTTCTCTGGGAGAAGGAGGAACAACTTTATATCACGCTACCAAAATCGAAGAGGAGACAGGACTGGGTAACGTTTTTGTTAAGCATGAGGGTCTGAACCCCTCAGGATCCTTCAAAGACAGGGGGATGACCGTAGGTGTAACCAAGGCTATTGAGCTGGAAAAAGACGCAGTATCCTGCGCATCTACAGGTAACACTTCGGCTTCAATGGCCATGTATGGTGCCAAAGCCAGCTTAAGGTCTTATGTATTGCTTCCTGCCGGTAAAGTTGCTCTGGGTAAGGTTGCCCAAGCACTGATGCATGGGGCAAAAATCATCGGGATTAAGGGGAATTTTGACGAAGCTCTGAACATTGTAAAGGAAGTAAGCAAAGCCCAGAACTTCTATCTCCTGAACTCTATGAATCCATTCAGACTGGAAGGCCAGAAGACCATTGCATATGAAATTGTAGATAAAATAGGGGTACCTGACCGGCTTGTACTACCTGTGGGTAACGCAGGAAATATATCAGCAATATATAAGGGGTTTGTGGAGTTAAAGAAACTGGGTTTGACTGATAAAATACCCAAAATGAACGGAGTCCAGTCCAGTGGTGCAAATCCTGTTTTCAGTGCTATAAGAACTCATAGTGACAAAATTGAACCTGTTATGGATCCAGAAACAGTGGCAACTGCAATCAGGATAGGTAACCCCGTAAATGCCAGAAAAGCCTTGAGAGCAATCTACAAATCAAAAGGAACCTCTGCAGAAGTAACAGATGAGGAAATAATTGATGCTCAGAGGACTCTGGCTTCAAAGGAAGGTATCGGAGTCGAACCTGCTTCTGCGGCCTCAATTGCAGGTTTGAGAAAAATAGCACAGGATATTGGACGAGATGAAACTGTAGCATGTGTAACTACAGGACATCTTCTAAAAGACCCGGAAATCATAATGAAGATCTGCGGTCAGCCAGTTGAGGTTGAGGCGAGCATTGAGGCGGTTACCAGGGAGCTTTAAACTAAACCAATACTTTTAATTTTGTATAACGATAGAGAGGCTGTAAAGATAACTTAAAAAGTATACAGGGATGACCTCCGGAGATGACTCCGGAGATGACTCCGGAGATGACCTCCACCTTTTTAAGGTTGTAGCAGTCTTCGATCTCTTTTTTATGGAGATAATATTTTAAATTATAAGAACTATTTGATTTTTAAAAAACAAATTCGAATTAATAATTAAAATTTGTTACACATCATCATTATAATATAGAATACTTTATAATGAGGAAGATCAACTATGGTGACATCACAATTGAAATTCTGCCTGAAAACTAAATAAAGTCGTCTGAATTCAATTTAGAGGTGAAGTTACATGGTAAAATCGGATACAAAAGAATTGAACCCTGAGGAAAGTAAAGTAGTAGATAAAAATGAGAATAATATTGCTAATGATCTGCTGGATTATTTATGCAGACGCTTAGAGAATCTAACTGGAAATGCAGACTGCTACACCTTTGGAGAAGATACTACTATTACTTTTGAAGACTGCAGTGGTAAGGAACTCCTTGATTTGCTTAAGTTGGTTGACGATTACGGTGTTGATTTAGAAAATGTCCAGGTACATACAGATGGTGATGGGTGGATCTCAGTCGATCTTATAATTGGGTAACTGACTTACCCATTTTATTATTTCTTGTTTGAGTACTGGCTTGCCTGTCCAAATCATTCATCGCTGAGGAACTGGGATATAACTTGCTTCCCCATCAAATTTATGGCGCTCTTCTTGCTGGGGCCCAGTGGACTTCCAGCAACCACCTGAGTCACGCCTTCTTTGGACAGTCTTTCGATATTCTCTATTGCATCCTCTGGAGTTCCACTTATGGAAAACACATCTATTAGCTGTTCATCCACAACTTTATTTATCTGTTTCCATTCTCCTTTCTTGAAGGCCCGATCTAAAGCTTCCTTTACTGTTTCAATCTTCTCAGGGTCAATATTATGTCTATCAAATATTACTTGAGGACTTCCAGCAGCAATGAACGCCACAACTATTTTGGCAGCTTCTCTGGCTTTCTCCCTATCTTTGTCTATACTCATAGATGTATAGGCAGCAATATCGAATTTCTTTTTACTTCCTTTCAACCCCTCATCTATACTTTTTCGTGCTTCAGTAAAATCTCTGGGATTAGAAGCGTTTATCAAAACACCATCACCAAGTTCTGCAGCTAACTTGAGCATTTTGGGTCCCTGAGCTCCAATATATATGGGGATTTCGCCGCAGTCGAAGTTAAGACTTGCACCATTCAACTGGAAGAATTTTCCATCGTAATCTACCGTTTTACCAAGATGTAAATCTTTTATAATCTCTACAGCTTCTCTTAATCTGGTGAGAGGTTTTTCCCATTTAACACCTATTCTATCAAGTGTGATCTTATCTCCTGCAGCAATACCCAGTATAGCTCTTCCGTCGGCTACCTCATTAACTGTGGCTATTGAAGAGGCTATTACAGCTGGATGCGAGGTGTAAGGGTTGGCCACACCCGCACTTACTCTCATGGTGCTGGTCTTGAGTGCCAGCAGGGTAAGCATGGTGTAGACGTTCCTGTTGTTGTAATGATCAGTTATCCACTCATATCCAAAATTAACCTCTTCAGCGAGCTTGGTGTAATACTCCAGCTCGAAATACTTCATATTGGGGACCATTTCTATGCCGAATTTCATTCTTTCACCTTTATATTGGAGAGAAGGTTATTATCTACCGCTCTCAATCCTCCCATACTTTTGACAGTTCATTCTCTGAACCCGTAAACCCTTACGGATTAATTCTTGGGTTATTTTCACATGATTTATAATGCTACATAAAAACTTTATCAAAATCCAGTATGGATGATAACCAATAACCTCTCTGAGTAGCACATAAAGAAAATATAAGTCAACCCAGGTTAACAGTAACTATGAATCTAATCGTAATGGGTCCTGCCGGAGGAGGTAAGAGCACCTTCATAAAAGCTTATACCCATTACCTCAGTCAAAAAGGCTATCAGGTCCATGCTGTGAACCTCGACCCTGCGTCAGAACCGATTTACCCCACTTCTTCAAATATCAGGGATTTTGTGAGAACTGAAGAGGTTATGAGAGCGTATGGACTGGGAATTAATGGTGCACTGCTGAGGTCCATGGAACTCGCTGTGGAAAATGTCTCAGATGTTATAGTTGAAGATGAGTTCGTCCTTTACGATACTCCGGGACAAATGGAAGTATTCTTGTACTCTGAAGCTGGAGAGAGTTTTATAAATGAGATAGCAGGTAATCTTTTTACTCTGGGATTGTTTGTGGTTGATTGCGGAACTGCAGCGGATCCGGAGAACTTTATTTCCATTCTGGCCCAGGATACAGTGGTATCATTGCGCACAGCTCTCCCCACGCTCACCATATTCAATAAAATCGATCTCCATGATGTAGAACTGGACATAGAACTCGTAAAGAAGGACATATCCCAGAGGGGAGGAGTGCTGGCAGAGCTTCTGGAGAGTTTGCTGGTTTTCGTGGAGCAAACTACTGTGCCTTACCGTCCCCTGAAAGTATCTTCTACTCTATCCCAGGGATTTGAAGAGGTCTTTCATGCTGTAAACGAGGTCTTCTGCTCCTGTGGAGATATAAGCTGAAAAGGTGGTCGAATGTGAGGATAGGGTGTTGTGGGTTCAGTAAAGGTAAGAAGACCTATTTTAGAAATTTTGATCTGGTGGAGATCCAGAAGACTTTTTACAAACCTCCTAAGCTCAGTACTGCTCAAAAGTGGAGAGAAGAATCCCCTGAAGGTTTTGAATTCACCTTAAAGGCCTGGCAGCTGATCACTCATCCACCTTCCAGCCCTACCTACCGGAAGCGAAAATAGAAGTTCCTGATGATAAGAAGAAATCCTATGGATTTTTTAAACCAACGGAAGAGGTGTTCAATGCATGGGACAATACAATTGAGATCGCTGAAGAGCTTAACGCCAGTATCATAGTTTTTCAATGTCCAGGAAGCTTCAAAGAGAGTGAGGATAACGTCAACAACATGAAGGAGTTCTTCAAGAGGATAAACAACGTTCAGAAGAAGAACTACCTTTTTGCCTGGGAGCCGAGAGGAGGCTGGAATGAAGAGACGATAAAAAGCCTGTGCGAAGATCTGGGGTTAATCCACTGCGTGGACCCTCTGGTGAACAAATCGCTGCACGGCAAACCCAAATATTACAGGCTGCACGGAGGAAAGGGTTATAAACACAAATATACTGATGCCGAGCTTCAGAAGGCAGCAAAAATAATCAGTAGCGAGTGCTATGTTCTGTTCAACAACATGTACATGTTTGAGGACGCTTTGAGGTTTAAGGAGCTGCTCGCCGATGGGTAGAGTTATCTATACTGTGGGCACCAGCAATAGGGCTATAGAGCAGTTCATAGATTTGTTGAAGAAATACAAACATAGAGGTCGCGATGTCCGCAGTTTTCCCACCAGCCGCTTTGAGCACTTTAAAAAAGAAGTTATGTCCGGTTATCTAAAGGAAGCAGGTATTGAGTACATTCATTTAAAGGAATTAGGAGGATACCGAAAAAGAGGATATAAATCCTACATCAAGACCAGTGAATTCGAGGAGGGTCTGAAGAAACTGGAAGAAATTGCGGATGACAGGACGGCTGCCATAGTTTGTGCAGAAAAACCCTGGAGATGCCACCGTAGGTACATCACAGATGAACTCTCAAAAAAAGGCTGGGAGATCAAACACATAATTGATGAGAGGGAGTCAGAAAAGCCTGCATGGCGTTTAAGACCTATATATCAATCTTCACACTGGTATCTTGTTTCATGGCCAGACTGGAATTCCAGCATCTCCTTCAGCTCCTCGAACACATTATACACGATGGGGCACAGAGAGCAGTCCACCAGAACTGTTTTCAGCTTGAAGATGTAATTTATGCTATCCAAGTGAGGGTATGAAAAACACTCTTCAGGCCGGTGGGTGTAGCAGAAGCACTTGTTATCCTTCAAAAAAGGGCAACAATCTCCCTTAAAAGTATAATTCCTTCTGAGGTCTGTGGTGAGGTACAGCTGTTTTAACTCCTCTACGCCGATACCCAATCCAGAAGACAATCTCTGTATGTCGTCACCGGATAACGTAACCTTCAGCTTTTTACAGCAATTGGCACAAACCTTACAATCTATTTCCTCACAGACTTTCCCGTATAACTCCACCAGGGTGGACGCAATGTCAAAATTAATATTTCTAACGTTTTTTAGAAAGACCTGAAACTCCATATTCTCCCTCTCCTTTTTGGGACCCATCAGCTCTACAATATCATGGTTGGTTATCATTCAACCGACCCCCCAACTATTATCAAAAAGCCTCTATACCTCTATTAATCTCTAAAGTTTATTTGAGATAAATTTTTCCTTCGTTAGAGCTCGCACTCGTAAAGCGGTACTTTTTCTTCAAGAGCAGTCGGCTCTTTTATCTCATGAAAGACTGATTTTGGTTTCCTTCTTCTAAAAAGGTATTTTTTGAACTCAATGATTACAGGACAATAACTGGGACAGGCACCGTAAATGAGGTGGTCGAAGTGATAACAGAACTCGTAATTCGAGCATTTAAGTACCTTAAAAACCTTTGAGGTTTTCAGCTTTACTACTGCCTCAATACCTCCCAGGGTTAACAATGAAGTACCTGTCTTCATTGAGCATATCATTAATTATATTTTTAATACTAAATAACCTTACTCGAAAAGAGATGATAAGATAACGCTTTGGTCTCGCTATCCAGATTAGGGTAAAGTAATGATCTTGCCCTTACCCTTGACGTTTACGTCACCTACCAACCCCTCGTCGGTTTCGAGAAATGCGGGAACAACTTCAAAGCTCCCACCGATCCTTATCTCTCCTCCGGTCATATCACAGCCAGTATATCCGCAGTCACCGTGAACGGTTATAACCCCATTCTTCATCTCCGTCCCAACAAAGTCTCCTGCGTTACCCTTTATCTCTATCTCTCCGCCCATCATCTTCTCTCCGATGTAGCTGCCGGCATTCCCCTCTACGGTAATCTTGCCGCCTTTCATTCCTTCCAAATTTCCCCAGTAGTGGCAAGCCAGGCAGTTCTGAACATTACCCTTGACTGTGATCTCTCCATCGTCCATCTCGGCACCCAGCCAGTCGTCGGCATTGCCTTCCACAGTGATCTTGCCGCCTTTCATGAAGGCACCGCAGTTGGCTCCAATATCTCCTTTTACTATGATTTCGCCATCGAACATCCCCATACCTATCCATTTGACCCTGCTGAAGTCACCTTCCAGAACAATAGTATTATCGTCCCCTTCTTTCTCTATCTCGAACAGCTCGTCCAGAGGCGTCTCGTATTTCCCGTAATATATTGTAAACTTCTTCATCTCTTCTATATCAAGTGTAGCCAGATCAGGTGTCAATTCAGCCTCCACATTGACCTCAAAATCTACTTTGGGCTTTAGAGTGAGCATCTATTTCACCTCTAAGCGCTTGGGGTTTCTCATCCACTCCTCTTCTACCCCGTAATTGTTTCTCATCACTGTATAGTAATTGAAATACTCTTCCAGGTCTGCTTCGATTATCTCCGTGGTGGTTTTATGGGTAGCGTCAACCCATAGGGTCCTTCCCCACATCTCTTTTGCCAGCTGACCGTTCTTGACCACTACTTCTCCTCCCTTAACGGTGCAGACAGGATAGCTTAGGGCTTTCTCTAATTCCCTGTAATTGTTGGAGTTGAATTCTTCGGGATTGATATCATAGATCACGATATCCGCATCGGCGCCCACGCCCAAATGCCCTTTATCTTCTAGCCCCAGTATCCTGGCGGGTGTGGTGCGGGTCAGCTTGACAATGTCTTCCAAAGTCCTCTCCGTCTCTAAAGCAGGCAGGTTGGTGGATTTCTGGATGTATTTGTGGGCTTTCTGCATTTCCTCTTCTCTGTACTTTTTGGAGAGGAGCATGGTCATTATGTACGGATACTTCTCGAAGGGGCCCCCGTTGGGATAATCGGTAGAAACAGCGTTCTTATCGGGGTCGACCAGCAGGCCCAGCTCAAGACCTATGGTCCACATCACGGCGTGAACAGGGC
>CAZQTT010000072.1:0-12275 GCA_964596255.1 uncultured archaeon | reverse complement strand
TACCAGCTTCTACCTCGGCCTGTTAAAAAAGGGTTCCAACATGTGGTCAATTAAGCATTACATTTTTTTAACCATACATTGGTTCTTGAGTATCCGAAGAGGAGGTTTTTCCAAATAACTGCAATAACTTCCACTTTATAAACAAATGACACCGATCAATTTCCTTTAGAGAATCCATAAATAATTGTTTACTTAAACCATCATGATAGAGTTCTCTTGTAAATTGGAAGTTTTCTGGGTTCTCTCCACTAAGTTGTATAGAAAATCCAGAGTTTAAAAACAGTAAAGAGAACCTAATATTCCACATTAAATCTTCTCTCTGATCCTTTGGCATATTTTTTAAGGAGCTTTTATGTTCTTCAGCTAAGGAAATCTTGGTTGCCAATATTATCTGATCTTCTCTATTTTTTGGTTGGATTACTTCTATAATTGCTTGCTTAGATGGTGACTCCGCAACAAAATGAAATGTTGCTTTATCATCCGCTACTTTATCTTTATAAAATCCCTCTTCTACCAACCAGTTTCTTACTTTCTCCATCATAGTATCATAGCTCATTTTCTATAAACCGAGTTTTCAATTGCAAAAAATTTTCTACTACAACGAAAGTAAGTGATATACAAAGTGAACGAATCATAGCGAGGAAGTATAATTAAAAACAATATTCAACACAGTCAACCTGACTTTTTAATAGGACAGGTTATGGAGTTCCATCCCGCAACCCCACCAAGCACCACCGTAAGATTCTCCCAACCATTCCTTTTGAGGATACTGGCAGCCGTCATGGACCGCAAACTGCTCCCGCAAAAGATGAACACTCTGCGATCTTTGGGGACCTCCTCCATCCTCTGGGGTAGTTGAGTGATGTGTATGTGGTGTGCTCCCGGAATATACCCCACTTCTTCTAACTCTCTTTCGCTGCGGACATCCAGTATCCAGGTAGGCTCCCCATCGTCCAGTCTTCGGCATAAGTCCTGTACCAGGATCATATCTATGGAGTCGCTCTTTTTTCCTGCCATGTGCCGCCCGTGCATCCCTCCTGAAAGATATCCATCAATACTGTCAAAGCCTATCCTTGTTAGATACCTCACGGCATCAAGTGCATCCTCCTTTTTCCCGGTCACCAGCAGTATGGGCGTTCCATAGGGTAAGAACCAGCCAGCATAAGCGGGCAGACCTTCCAGCCATAATGACAGGGAATTACTGATGTGGGCACCGCCGAACTCCACCTCATTCCTGGTATCCAGAACTATAGCTTCCTTCGCTCTCTCTTCGAATTCATGAGGCTTCAGTGGTTGGGGAAGAGGCAGACCTTCGAGCTGTGGGTTGAGGTTCAACTTTTCCATCATCTTAAAATAGGGAGGCATCTCCATTTGTCTGGAGACACTGGAAACGAATTCTGTTTTATCTTTACACTGTAGTGCGGGATTACTTGTTTTTTCCAGACCTATGGTGGTCCACGTTCTCTCCGCGATGGCACTTCCACAGACGGAACCAGAACCGTGAGCAGGACAGACTATAATTCCATCGCCAAGAGACAGTATTTTATTGAATAGAGTATCGTATAGTTTCTCTGCCATCTCCCCCATCTTATCCGGACCGAGGAGGTCTACGCGGCCGACATCACCGGCAAAAAGCGCATCCCCGGTAAACAGCATCCAGGGATTGCCGTGGGGATCATACAATAGATAGCTCATGCTCCCCGGCGTGTGTCCTGGCGTGAAGATAGCCCTCAATTTTAGACCGCCGATTTCCCATTCCTGTTCATCTAAAACCGGATTGCCGTAGTGGTAGTCCCACTGGGAATCGGCATGCCATACCTCTGCCCCGGTCATACAGGCAAGCTGAAGGGAACCCACCACATAATCCTCATTTCTGTGGGTCTCCACAACATGAGAAATCCTGTAACCCTTCCCATAAGCTATCTCCAGGTAGGGATCACAATCGCGCCGGGGATCGATCACTACCCCTTCATTACCGTCTCCCACAAAGTAAGAGTAATGAGACAATCCTCTGGACTCTATTCTTCTTATTATCACCATATATAACCCTTAAATCCTCTAAATTGAAATAAGCTATAGTTATAGTTATATAATGACCCCCCACCCCACTCAATACCTGTCTTAACTCAGTGGTTTACAGTGGTTTACTCGCAAGCGTCCACCCATATAGCACCTGGGGGACATACTTCAACGCAGGAACAATCCTCTTCGCAGTCTTCAGGTCTGGCAGGGACTGCTTTACCCTCTTCATCCAGCTCGTAGACGTCCTGAGGACAGACGCTAAGGCATTCGCCGCATCCGTCACATAATTCTCGGTCGACTTTAATCTCAGTCATCGTTATTTCACCTCTTCATTTTTACTTATTAACAGGGTTTTCTCCGTCATTAAGGATTATGAAAAAGGTAGAGAAAAAAGTGAAAAGTGCTTTGTGGTGGACAGAGATTTGGGCCCATATGATGAGATGGGCCCATATGATGAGTTGTTGTTCAGAAGAGGCCCAAGAAGATCCTCAGGTTCAATATGCCACCCAGTATCTGCAATATGAGAAGGACTGCTCCGGTCATCATTATTCTTCCGTGTATCTTCCTGTATCCGGTTTTTCCCTTAAGTATCATGTGGGCCAGAATTGCTCCTATGGTGAATAGGGCTACAAGGATTGCTGCAAGGTAGGCGTGAGGTGAGGTGAATGGTTCATATCCCAGAGCATTTACTCCCACCAGTCCCAGTATAAAGTTCAAGTAGAGAAAACCCATAAAGGTTCTTCCCACATTGACGTGCAGGCTTTTATTGAATCTCAACACTTGTAGTTTGGGGTTCAGTCTGGATAATCCCATAGCAGCGTTGACATAACAGAGGACCACCGTTACAACCGCAACTACAGGATGAATAAATGACAAATAAGACATTGCTACTTCCTCATGACTCTAATGGCCTTTAGCCTCTCGTTTATAAGCTCAACATGACTTTTTTCTTCATCGATCATGAAATCCAGCATCTCCGCCGTTTCCTCGTCTGCATGTTCCTTCATTTTGGTGTACTCCTCTATGGCTGATTTCTCCATTTCCAGAGCCTTTTTCAAAATCTCTTCTATATCCATCATTTCACCTCTAAATAAATCTCTCAAACCTTTCCTTTTTTGCTTTACAAACAGGACATTCTTCTGGTGGGCTGTTCCGGGCACAAATATAACCACATACCTTGCACCTCCATACTGGATAGGAGATACTTGATACGTTCACCGGGATCTCTTGTTTGGTCTCATCTTGCTCCCTGCGTTCTGGAATGGAGCCAGTCTTCTTCTTGCCCTGGAGCACTTCCCTAATGACGTATAATGCACAGTAGCACTGTCCGTATTCATTCAAATCCGAGTCCCTATAATAGCAAGGACAGATGATGTCAAGGTCTTTCTGCTTATCCCCGGATGCCAGCCTGCACGGACACCCCCAGTAGCCGTACCTCTTCTCATTAACCAGAAGTCCTCTGATCAGATCCCTGGTGAATTCTTCATCTGGGTTCAGGTGGTAACCACCTGCTTCTGCTTCCTTGTGCAGCTTCTTATACACCTTATCTATCTCTTGGTCACTCGGCTGTTCTGTCATTCACTTTCCAAGCTTGTTCCGTATTTTTTCCTCGTCATAACCCACGATGCACTCGTCATCATCGATCACCAGAGTGGGTAGAGTGCACTTGGGATTGAATTTACAGATCTCATCCATAACCTCATCTCTTTCCTCTCCCTCAAGCTGATCAACGTCAGTATAGCTGTACTCCACACCCAGCTCGCCAAGCAGCTTTTTGGTCTTGCTGCACCACCCACACGTGCTTAGCGCGTATAGTTTTATATCTCCTTTATTCTCACCTGAAACATGTTCCATATCTATCCCCTTTAACGTTACTTTTACCTTTTAATATTTAATATTCTATATTATCAATTTATAATGTATAGATAACCTAATCCTATACCTTATCTTAAAACCCTGTTGATTCTGAGTAACTGAATAAGAAGTCAAGAGGCACTAAGACACCACACACACCATCACTCGCTCTACCTATCACTCTATCACTATAACTTCTCCTGTCATGCTGGGATGAATTGTGCAGTAATAATTATGTCTACCCAGGTCTTCAAAGGTGTAGCTGTAGGTTTCACCCTGCTCAATATCTCCTGAATCAAATAAACCCTCCTCAGATGTTACGGTATGTGTAACTGACTGCTCATTTTTCCAGGTAACTTCTGTCCCTACCTTAACGGTTATACTCTGAGGATTATACGAGTAGCTTTCTATGGTAACTGTGGTATCTCCACTAGGTGTCTCTTCTGGTGTGGGGGTTCCCACAGGCTGCTGATAATCTCCTTCTCCATAAGGGCTTTCTTGAGCGCACCCTATTAGAGAAAGCCCCACCAGGACAATAAGAGCCCCAATTTTCAACTTCATAACCGACCCCCCCACGTAAACAATAAGGAGAGAATTGAGATAGTGGCTACTTGACCTCTATAGGGACTACGTTCTTCCACAGACCGTGCTTGTTGCACATTTCATAAGCAACAAGATCTACAGGCTCATCCAATTTGATTTTAAAGGTAGCTTCAGGATCAGTAGATACGGGAGCAAAGGTCACTCTTCCCAGAAATCTGTCATCAGCGTACAGTTCTGACCACATGATAAAATGCTCGTACTCATTGGGATGTTCTAGGAGTTTTCCGGTTACCACTCTAACTTCAAAAGGTTCTCCTGCTTTAACGGAGTCAGGACACTCGATCCTGGGTGAGTGCTTCTTTTCCAGATCACTCATATCCCCCACGTTCTTATCTGGCCAATTTACTTTTTTTTCTAAAGAGAATGCGGCTTCAGCCACAATACCACCTCCTTTTCAATTAAAAATCAATTAGCTTTTCCAGACATTAAGCATTGTGAAAAATGAATTGAAAATAGTGAAACTTATGTAGAGAACAACTCTCTACCTTTTTCAGTAATTTCGATTAGCTTGAACCTTCCGTGGGTTGACTCCATTAGATAACCGTGATTGACCAGCCTTCTGATCCTCTTTCTTGCTGTAGGCTTGCTTATGCCTAGCTCCTTACCCACATCTGTGTAGGTAGGCTTCATACCCGATTTGTTCTGTGTGAAGATTAATTTCATGACTTCAAGCAGATTCTCAGGTAGTTTGGTCATATGTCTGGACTCTATTTGACTGCACTCCTTTTCCAGAAGTCTGGTCTCTTTTTCATCAAGTGTTTCCGGGTCCACAGATAGGATAATTATATGGTCTTTCAGGTAAGCGATTTCTCTCAGATTCTGGATAAAGTATAGAGTGTTCTCAAAACCGTTGTTGGAGACGAGGTAGTCCAGCCTGTCTATCAAGAATGCCATCCTGTTAAGATCCTCAACTCTATTCTCTATTTCCCTCAACTCAGGAGGTATGGCACCCTCATCTTTTCTGGCAAGCCACCAAAAATCGTATAATTCATCCATTTTGGCATTAAATTTTTCCTGGAGAGTTCTGGAGATAACAATTCCTTGGTACCCTACTTTGAGCAAATCGTTGAACCCTTCCAGTGATCTGGATAGAGTGTTCTCAGTTTCGAGGTAAAGGTCCCCTTCTCTGAGGTGGAATTTCATCAACTGTTTCTTAACTTCCTCTTCAGATCTTTTTTGTTCAGTTATATCTCTATTGACGGCCACAATACCTGTAACTTCTTCATTGGAGGTCATGAGGGAGAATTTTGTCTCAATGATTTTTCTTTCATTCTCAGAGATCAGGTACTCTTGCTTGAATTCACCGTGTTCCATAACACGTTCTAAAGATTTTTCAGCCTTCTTTTGATCACCAGAAGCGACTAATTCGCTGAATTTCTTACCCAGAAAGTAATTTCTGCTGTACCCAAAAGTATGAAGAGTTGCCTCGTTGATATCCACGATATTTCCTTTTCTGTCGGTGATTATAATGCTGTCACTGGACATCTTTACAGCGGTAGATAGCCGCTGCAGCTCTTCCTGCATCTTCAAACGGTCCAGCAGTATCTGAACATTACTTATGAAAGCTTCTATCTGTTTTGCATCTTCTTCTGTATAATCGGAAGATTTATTGGCCACTCCGGCAACAGAGACGATTTTTCCTGAGCTGAAAGTGGGAATGATTAGAGTTCTTTTTAAAGGGATGTGGCCTGGAGGAACTCCTTTTTTATTTTTCATATTTGGATAGTCGTTGGAAATGATCCGCTTTCTTTTACTTACTACATCCCCCCAGATACCGGCAGTAGGAATAGGAAACTCCTTTGGTTTATCCTGAATTCCACAATCCTTTAGGGCTTTCTGTGACCATGAATAAACATTCATTACAGTTTCATCCTCATTTAAGAACCCGTAAAAAGCATATTCGCTGTGGGTCATCTCTTGAATTTTAACCATCACGTAGTCACAAAGAGATTCATAACCTGCATCAACCATCTGTGCTGCTTCCCAAAGTGATTCAAGTCGTTGAGTAAGCTTTTTTTGCTCTTCCTGCGCCTTTTTCCGTTCAGTAATATCTTTAAAAACTACTACAGCTCCCGTAGCTTTTCCGCTCTCTAAAATGGGAGTAACCACATATTCCACAGGGAAACTGGTCCCATCTTTTCTCCAGAATATATCGTTGGTGATGTGTCGAGTGGTTTTATCCTCCATTGTATTGTATATGGGACATTTATTTCTGGGGTATGGAGAGCCATCGGGTCTGGTGTGGTGCAGAATATCGTGTTGGTGCTTACCGATAAGCTCTTCAGGTCTAAATCCCGTAATCTCTACTGCAGCAGGATTTATAAAAGTAGTATTACCTTCCAGATCTACGCCATAGATCCCTTCACCTACAGATTTAAGTATCAGCCTATTCTGTCTGAATAGCTGCCTCAGCTTATCTTTCGCGTTTTTGTGCTTCTCTTCAGCCTCTATGGAGGACAAAGCATAAGCTATATCATCCGCGATCTGGGTCAGCAACTCCATCTCCTCTTCATCAAAAGCATCCGTTTTGGTAGAATAGATGCACAGGGCACCGTAAGTATGACCATCTACAATTAAAGGGAGGGCCACACTTGAACGGTATCCCCTTTCCAGGGCCGGCTGTCTCCAGGGCTCAAATTTGGGGTCATTGAGGATATCGCGCATGAATGCTGGTTTACCAGTCTTTATTGCGGTTCCTGTGGGTCCCTGACCGGTGGGAGATTCATCCCATGTAATCTCTATTGAATCCAGGTATCCTTCTTCAAAACCAGATTGGGCTGTGGGTATCACCTTCTTATGGCTTTCCTCAATAAGCCCTATCCACACCAGCCGGTACTCATGCACCTCAGTGAGGATGTCGCATGCAGACTGCAGTAATTCACTTCTATCTCTTACGCGGGTGATAAGCTGGTTTATGGCTGTAAGAGATCTCAGCACCCGGTCAAGGAATAATATTCTGGACTCAACTTCTTGACGCTCATTTAACCTTTTACGGAGGTATTCATTGTTCTCCTTTAGCTCCGAAGTACGTTGGTCAACCAGCCCTTCTATTTTGTCCAGATAATCTCTCAGCTCTTTTTCTATTAATTCTTCTCTTCTTTCCACCGTGTCTTCGTTTGCTATACTTTTCACTCGATTCAATAGCTGTTCCTTAATTTCCTTCCATGACCTCTCCACCCCATCAGACGCTGTTGACAACAATAATCCCCCAAAAAGCTTTTTCAAATGATTAATAATTTACTAACACTTGGTGATTTATAAGAATATTGGTTGAGACGGATAAAAAATAATTCGTTATTATTCTATTGTTTTATATTATAATTTCCAAAGATGCTTTAAGGTTTTATCTTTAGCCCTCAACACCCAACCTCCCACACCAGTCATCAGTAAAGGAACCTCTTTTTTCGGGATGGGAAAAATAGGATTAAATTGAACCGGAAATCAGTTTATACACTAGTAGTCTTGAGCAAACTTCTCACATGCTTTTATTCATACTATCTAACTAAAAACTATTTTAAACGTAGGAAATGATAGCATAATCAGCAATGTAATTAGTAAAGGTTTCTTCTCCACAATAACTGAGAAAATTCAAAGTTTACATTTTTCGATTAAAGGGGTTAAATAACTAGGTGTCCTACCGCCTCTTCTCTCTCTTGATCTGTGATTATTTGTTGATTCTTCCTTGGGTATAAAACACTCCAGATAATGCGTTATTGCCTCACTAAGGGCGTCTTTGGTTGTTCCAATTCCCGTCTTTTCTTTAAGTTTTTCCAGGGTTTCTTCTGAGAGTTCTACATTAACATAAATACATCTTCCCAATATACGTCACCTCTAATCAGTAATATACTTTTAATTAAGAATAATGATTGTTAAAGAAATTGTTAAAAAAAGTTTAAAGAGCAAATATGCCTGAGAGATGTGTAAACATGAATCAAAACTTTATGATTACCATAGATTCAAAATCAAGAAAATATTTGACTATCTATACCATACTGTTTATTGCCAAGATGATTGCGATTCTTACCCCCCAACAACCCCCTTACTTTTTGTCTATCATCCTGGTTTTTACAATATTTCAATAAAAGCCCAGTTGGAGAGCAATTTTTTGGCATAGAGTTAATCGAGATTTCTAAGACATGTATTGTAAGTCTATTAAAGCTATTTGGTAGTGAAGAGCAATAATAATACCCCATAATAAATAACTAATAGCATATAACATAATCCTTTTATATGTCCATCAATATGATTAAAATGATTACAAAATTTCTAAGTAAGGGATAAAGGGAGATGTAATGATCTATAGAGGTTCTGTTCAACCTTCTGAAAGCCTGTGGCAAACCACTTTTGATGCTATTACAGATGCAGTCTGCTTGCTGGACCTCGACGGGAAGGTCTTGCAGTGCAATAAAGCTATGGCAAACCTCTTGGACAAATCTGTTGAGGAGATTATAGGCAAGAAATGTTGGGAGCTTATTCGGGATAGAACAGAGCCTTGTGAAAACTGTCCACGGATCAAAATGAAGAATAGTCTGGAAAGAGAATCTCTAATTCTCCCAATAAATAATAATTGGTATCAAATTACTGTGGACCCGCTTTTTGGAGATGGTGGAGAACTTACCGGTTGTGTACATGTTGTCAGGGACATCACTGAGCGTAAGGAGATGGAGAAGGATCTGGACAGAGTATTGGAGAACGTTCCTGTCCCCACTTTCGTTCTG
Source organism: uncultured archaeon (assembly GCA_964596255.1). Taxonomy (GTDB): domain Archaea; phylum Halobacteriota; class Archaeoglobi; order Archaeoglobales; family Archaeoglobaceae; genus JdFR-22. Next base: position 3,078 of record CAZQTT010000072.1, on the reverse strand, counting down.
GATAAGAATCACCGGGTGAGATACTGGAATAAGGCCTGTGAGGAGCTCACCGGCTACAAGAGGGAGGATATTGAGGGTAGCGATAATCACTGGAAACCTTTCTTTTCGAAGCCAAGACCTCTTCTGGCCGATGTCGTTCTTGATGGTGTGGAGAAGTTTTACAGCAAGAAAAAGGTAGAAAAAAGAAAGATCAAGAAAGTCAGGGACCATGAAGACACCTACGAGCTGGAATTATTTCTTCCTCAGCTGGGCAGGTGGGTGTATTTTAGAGCTTCTCTCCTGAGCTCTAATGGTGAAGTTCTGGGTGTAATCGAGACCATGCAGGATGTCAGTGAACGCAGGCTGATGGAAGAGATAGTTAAGGCTGCTGAGCAGGAGAAAGGTGCTGTACTGGACAGCATGAGCGAAGTGGTCATGTTCCAGAACTTGAAACATAGGGTCATACTGGCCAATCGGGCGGCAGGCGATGCTGTGGGCATGGACCCCAATGCTATGGTAGGAGATTCCTGTTATGAAGTGTGGTTCAACCGCTCTGAGCCTTGTGAGAACTGTCCCATCGAGAAGGCCTACGAGACAGGCAAAACTCAGGAAGCGGAGTTGACCGATGGAAAATACGTGTGGAAGGTCAGCGGCTATCCTGTCAAAGATGAAAGAGGGAGGATCAGCGGTATTGTAGAAGTGGGGCTGGATATCACTGAGCGTAAGGAGATGGAGAAGGATCTGGCCAGAGTATTGGAGAATGTTCCTGTCCCCACTTTCGTTCTGGATAAGAATCACCGGGTGAGATACTGGAATAAGGCCTGTGAGGAGCTCACCGGCTACAAGAGGGAGGATATTGAGGGTAGCGATAATCACTGGAAACCTTTCTTTTCGAAGCCAAGACCTCTTCTGGCCGATGTCGTTCTTGATGGTGTGGAGAAGTTTTACAGCAAGAAAAAGGTAGAAAAAAGAAAGATCAAGAAAGTCAGGGACCATGAAGACACCTACGAGCTGGAATTATTTCTTCCTCAGCTGGGCAGGTGGGTGTATTTTAGAGCTTCTCTCCTGAGCTCTAATGGTGAAGTTCTGGGTGTAATCGAGACCATGCAGGATGTCAGTGAACGCAGGCTGATGGAAGAGATAGTTAAGGCTGCTGAGCAGGAGAAAGGTGCTGTACTGGACAGCATGAGCGAAGTGGTCATGTTCCAGAACTTGAAACATAGGGTCATACTGGCCAATCGGGCGGCAGGCGATGCTGTGGGCATGGACCCCAATGCTATGGTAGGAGATTCCTGTTATGAAGTGTGGTTCAACCGCTCTGAGCCTTGTGAGAACTGTCCCATCGAGAAGGCCTACGAGACAGGCAAAACCCAGGAAGCAGAGATAACCTATGGAGGAAAAGTGTGGTTCATCAGAGGTTATCCTGTTAAGGACGAGTCCGGTGAAATAAGCGGTATAGTGGAAGTAGGACAGGATATTACTGAGCGCAAGAAATCAGCTAATAAGATTAAAGAGAGGGAAGAATTATATAGGAATCTGGTTGAGAGAGCGAATGATGGTATTGCTATTGTTCAGGACAGCCTGGTGAAATACGTTAATCCCCGGCTAACAGAAATGGGGGGCTATAATCTAGAAGAATTAATCGGTACTCATTTTGCAGAATATTTCCATCCAGATGAGATGGCTAAAGCAGTAGACCGTTACAAGAGACGTATGGCCGGACAAGATGTCCCTGCCATTTATGAGACCATATTGAAGAATAGAGACGGGGATAAATTGTTTGTAGAGGTTAATGCAGGTATTACGACCTATCAGGGAAGACCTGCAGACCTGGTCATATTGAGAGATATTACTGAGCGCAAGCACATCGAAGAAAAGTTGAGAAGACAGTTGATGAAATTCAAACTTGAAGACGGATATCTCTATCTGGTAAGAGAAGCCAGAGCGGCAGTATCCCTAGAGGCTCTTAAAGACCTCATAAAAGTGGGTTACAGTGCTCATATTATTTCCAGAACACCTAAGGAAGAGTTTAAAAAGACCATTAAAGAAAATTTCAGCTTTCTATGGCTGGGAGAGAAAGATGGGGATAAAACTGCCTCCTTGAAAGAAGAAGAAATTGAGCAAAAACTGGAAAACCTCTCCAGAAAAAGTGCTGTTTTGATAGACAGATTGGACTATTTAATATTCAAAAAGGGATTCGATAAAACTCTATCATTTATACACCGCCTCAGAGATATTGCATACTTTAATGAACTGGTGATCATTTCGTCCATTAATCCTGAGACTTTAAGTGAGAAAGAACTCAATTTACTGAAAATGGAAACCAAAGAGGTCGAGACACAGCATATGGTGAAACTGCCTGAAGATCTACTGGAGGTGCTGAGATACGTTTACCAACAGAACAATAGAGGAATTAAACCCATTTATACAGATATTTGCAACGATTTGGGAATAAGCAAGCCCACAGCAATGAGCAGGGTAAGACAGCTGGTGTCCAAGGGTTATGTAACTTCAAGCGCAAAAGGTAGAAGCAAAATTGTAGAGCTGACAGAAAAGGGCTGGAGCATGTTTTTGGATAAGGATTAGTTTCAATAAAACCAGAAATGCGTTCTGTAGGGGCAATCATAGCTACTAGTGTATAAACTGATTTCCCTCTATCCTTTGTGTAAGCAGATATTTTAGAATTTACACTACGCTAGCAGATACGTTAGAGAGGTTTTGAGCAACAGCGAGACACCCACCTGTTGTTCCAGCTAGGCTGGATTGTTGGCTCAACCTTCAGATAAGCATACTTACCAAGCCGCTTAGAGGGATTTGGGCTATTTGTTATATTATCCGTTTCAAATAGGTTTTAAATAAAGTTATTAAAGCAAAAAAGTAAGTTTTTTAAGCGTGTTTGTTTTGATAGTATAACATATATAAATATCTAAATTAACTTATAGTCCAATATAATAGAATTACCAACATAAAGATTATTATCTTGTATGTGAAAAAGCAGATACAAATGCTATAAAAGTAAAGTAAAATACGAGTGCTATTAGGATTGTCAGCTTCTCACGACTGAAGTCGTGAGCTTGCAGGTGGTTCATTATGCTATGC
>CAZQTT010000071.1:4358-12529 GCA_964596255.1 uncultured archaeon | reverse complement strand
GCCATAAATATTCTAAAGCCCTGCTAATATTATTACTTTACGATGTACTGATAATTGTATTTTTCATGCTAATTAGACTTGTGAAAGATAAAGTGAAAACACAGAAAAGTTAATTTACTTTAATATTTATAAAATAACTCCATTCTGGTTGGATTTACCAAGGTATTAGTATTTGGGTTAGACTTAGTGTAACCATTTGCGTAAATAATCAAATTCTCTTATTGTAAAATTTTCAGAAGATTAGTTGGATTGCTTATATCTCCAAGCCATAGGCCTGTTTTGAAGGTAGGAGAGTAGTAATCAATTATTATTTAATAAATTGGAATTAAGTCAGTTCGGGTAATCATAACCAGAGCAGTTTCTCTACTTTCACTTCAATTTTCACAAGTCTTAATTGATGGGAAAACAATGTTTAATTCCCTTTAATGTAACTTCGCCTGTGCAACTAAGTATTGAATATAGATTAAGGGGTTCTCTATCACTAATTTATGTATCAGGATGTTTGATAACTTGAAAATAAACGAAGAGGTTCACTATGAGCGGAAAGAAACTGGTCAAGATTGTTTGCAGTTATAGTTCAATAAAGGAGGGATTTGATAGTGGTGAAAAGGTCTAGATTAGAGATTATGGCGGAAATACTTTCGTGTGCTAAAGATGGTGGTAACAAAACCAAGATTGTTTACGATGCCTACTTAAATTTCAAGCAGGCTGAACAGTACCTCAACTATTTGATGGAAGAAGAGTTACTCACAATATACTCTGATGAAAATAGAACAGTTTACTATACTACCGAAAAAGGAGCTAAGATGTTAGAAAGATTTAACGACCTTATCGAATTAAATCCAGTGACTAGATAATAAGACGGTAACAAAGTTGGGGAGGTTGGAACCAAAGTAAGATGAATATATAATTAAATTTTATTTATAACCAAATGAAACTTTAATCAGTAATCTGGAAGGAAAAGGAAATCCATCCTCATTCACATTGTGGCCTCCACAAGCTTGACTTATCCCAAATCTGGACCACCCTCAATAGTGGGAGAGGAAGCAACTAAGCATCAACCCGTGGAAAAGAGAAAAAGGAAGATGAAGTAAATGTCCGTCAATATCAGGAACAAAATCAATGTGCTCAGATTGCCGTTAACGATCCTGACAGCCTTCTCTCTCTGAGCAGGTCGTTTCAGAACCCCCCATGTTCCCATTGAGAGGAAAGGCAAAGAGAAAAACCCCAAGAATTGAAAATTCACCCTCCCTTCATATACAGCGGGTAATAAAAAGAAGTAGGCGGTTGCAAGAAACAATAAGACTCCTATTGCCTCAAAGCCAAAGACTCTGCCTTTTCTGGATATTAGGGTTTTCTTGTTCCCCAGGAGGTCTGCCTTAACATCGGGTATCTGCACGCTGATAATGAAAACCACACCATAGACAAACAGGGGAGCGAGGAGGATCAGAAACTCCACGCTCAGTTGCTGTGCCATTACCACGTAACCCATAACGGGTATCAGGAAGCCGATGGTGAAGATGGTAGATAACTCTCCAAGTCCCCTGTAAGCGAGCTTTAGGGGAGGTCCAGCGTAAAACCACCCCAGCAGGTTCCCCGTAATCACGTATCCCATAAACCAGAGTGGATAGGAATATATTGAGGTGAAAATGGCGGCCAGTGTAATGGAGCTCCCTATCAGAAATAGTGCAAACCACTTGGCAAAGTTTTTAAGCTCGGGATTTCTCACCAAGACTCCGGTGCCTCCAGTGAACATGGTGGGCTGGCTAAATTTATCTGCATCCACATCAAAATAATCGTTACTGTAATGGACAGAGAGGTGGGCCAGAAAGAAGATAAAATAACCGAACAAAAGCTTACTTCCCGAAAATTCGGCTCCAAATACAAGAGCAAATGTCGCACCCACCATGAACAGAAAGAGCCCTGCCAGAACAAAATGCAGACGACCCAGCCTTAATATCCTGATCATAGTCTTAGTTCTTGACACCCCAAAACCCCCAAATTTCCTATCAAAACTTATGAACTCATTACAGTAAAGACTTGCGCTCGATCAGTTGATGGCTTAACATCTCAAAAAAGTAACTTCTGACTAAGGAGTTCTATAGCTCCAGTAAGATAAAAAATAAAATAGAGTTTATTCCAGCAGTTGAGGAGTTACCATCCAGTGCACCGACCAGCTCCCTTCTTCATTCACCAAGCAAACTACTCCGCCCATCTGGAAGTTTACCACATCTTTTTCCGGGTCGTCAGCAACCAGCAGGCCAGCAAGCTTTCCCATGTGGGGTAAGTGACCTACAAGCATAATGTCCTCATTCTCGGTTTGCAGTTGGCTTCCCCATACGTTAGGTTCATCCTTTGCCTTAAGGTTCTCGGCCTCTTCTACGCCACCACTGTCGATAGCCTCGCTGAGGATTTCGGCTGTTTGTCTGGCACGTAATTTACCGCTGTGCAGTATTCTGCCTACCCTGATGCCTTTTCCCTTCAGGAAGCTGGTCACCTTCTTCAAGTCGCCTTCTCCCTTCTCCGAGAGAGGTCGTTCCGGGTCCTCATCCTTCGGCTTGGGTTCTGCGTGCTGTACCAAATAGACCTTCACAAATAAACCCCCTTAGATTTCCTGTATGAACCCAGCTTAATATATCCTTTGGTAGCAAATAGTTTAATATTTGAAATTAATTAAAATTAATTGCAATTAATAACTTCTAAAATTTTAAAATCTAATTTCAAGACATAAGTAAAGAAATAACTCTGTCGGAATTTCACTAATTTCCTTTAATTTTTCACAATTTTAAATTATATGGAAAGGTCACTAGTAGTCTGGGGGATTTGGAAAGGGTTTAGAAACCACCTGTCACCGGTGATGGGGTGTCGTAGGGGGTCGATTTCCCCATCACCACACTATAGAAACGTTGTGGGGTTCTTCTGGGTCAGATTGCTCTATATTTCTACTAACTGGAAAAACTAATGGTCAGGTTCATGTTCAATTCAGAGGGGTCCAGGTCTCACCCGAGTACTTGAATTCGCTAATAAGTCTGCTGCTACAAGCTTCAGATATAGATTTGCTATGAGTTCGTTTAAGCTGGTTTACTTTGTAAGGTCGTATACCGCATCTTCTAAATCCTCTATCTTTAAAATACGTCTTAAATCCTTTAAGCAGGCTTTACATACAACTGTTTTGCCTACAACTTTACCTCCCTCATAAATCTCCTGCCCGCAGAAAATACATGGTCTACTCATATCCTTAAAAATCTTCAGAACTTAATATATTTAATGGATTTAAAAATTTTAAAAATGTGATTGCCTGTAATAGAATCAACGAGTTCGAATACCCTCAGCACGAAAGTGACCACCAGCAGGCTGCCAGCTGCATTTAACAGGGGTCCTGGTAAATTTAGTGGTAAGGACTGCAGCATGAACAACTCCCCGAATAGGAAGATAAACGTCATGTAAACTATGAGATCAACGTTAGTGCCCAGAAAATGTACTATCCGGTCCAGCAGCTGGTAGCTCATCATTGTATTGAGTATATTCAGCATAAAAAGCATGACCAAGAATAACAGCAGCCCCAACAGCCGGAGAAGTACTATCCGAACGATATTCTTAACTGTGTCTCTATCCATTTGTGTTTCTCCCTACAACTCTCCTATCTGGGAGTGAAGTACAGAACTAATATTTTTCCTCAGAGTATAAAAATAGTAATTTAACTATTGGATGTGGATGTGGATAAAAAAGTTTTAAAAGTTGTACGACAATTTTATTTATAGGCTCAGCAGAATCAATAAAGGGATTAAATGAGAAAAATTTCAGTCAGGCTGACAGAACCTCATTACGAGATGCTGGAAATGCTGGTAGCATCAGGAGAGTATGCCTCGACCAGTGAAGCACTCAGGGACGCGATAAGACGCCTGATAACTGAAAAGAAGGAATTAATTGAAAATGCGGAAGTAAGGAGCCAATACAAATAAGATTTTTTGAAATAGAAGATTTTTTGAAAGAGGCCCCGATTACAGGAGCTTTTTTAACAATTGTTTAGCAGAAATCTCCGGATTTAATCTGCGAGATGGTTAGTCAGCTTTGCTGACAACCTTGTCAACGGAGTTGACCAAGAATGCTTTCCTCGTATTATGTGTTATCAAAGCTCTTCTTTGCCCCCTGTGATCTGTACCTAAGCTCTGTTCTGTTTTCTCCACCTGAAGTTGCAGCCGATTATAACCCTGAGTTACATTCGAAACAGCTTGAAATGCCACTGATGATTATGACCAAGTTGAGATCAAAAACCCTCTTCAATGATTAAACATTAATTATTAATATAGAGGCTGGGGTTGTGTTAGAGAGGAGCTAACAGTTAAAGGGTGTTCAGCCTCTTTGGGTTATACATGCCGGTTGGAGAGGTAAGTTTGGAGCTTGCTCCAAATTACTTCTTTTTTTAGAATTAGAATTGAAAACCTAATTCTCGAGATTGCGGTGTTGAGTTGAAATAAATATCTATTCCATACTAAAGAGGAACCCCCATAGTTAAAAGGTAAACCTGCTCCACTCTTGGCCCGACAACCCAACCCAAATAGTAACATCAAATACAGTAAAATCATAGGTTGTCGTTTTCTTCTTTATAACCGACTGTGGACTATGATATTTTTTAGTAAGTATATTATATAATTATTATGAAAGAAAAAAGAAAAAGTGTAATTTAGTGTCTTCTGATCATCACTGCAGCTACTAACCCGAGGGAGCCTGCAAGTGCTATCAAGCCGATTGGTGTTAGTGCTGGAACTTTTTCTACGCACTCACCTTCGTAGGCTACGTTCACTCCATTGAGGTGTGCCATACATAAGCTGTTATATGTTTCTCCGTCACAACCGCATACCGGATCAGAATCTTCTGGGATAAAACAAAACTCTGGTTTTCTTTGACAGATCCCTGTTCCATCGCAGTCTCCTGTGTCTTTAAGACAGAATTCAATATCTGTGCAATCATCATTGGAAGTACATGACCTTTCTATAGACCAGATAGTAACCAATGATCTGTCTGGAGGTTCTATAGCTCTTCCTGTGGTCAGGATCTCCATCACGCTGTCACTGTCCGCATCAGCTATGTGGATGCTGTAGGGAAAGTTCCCCTCTCCCCATCCACCTGAGATCCAGTCCTGGTTCCACTCCACATTCAACATGCTACCGTTCCAGGTCCATCCTCTCAGCTGACCGCCTCCTGCTACGTGATTAGCGCCCAGAGTCACTATTTCTTTATCTCCATCCCCATTGATGTCCTCTATGTAGAGGTCAAAGCACTCGGTACTATCATTGTAGATCCATAACTCATCCTTTTCATTGTTAAGAGTCGATTCATCCCAAGTTTTTATGCCGAGATAACCCTTTTGGGTCCCCTCTTCCATTCCAGTACCAGCAGTGACTATTTCTTTATCTCCATCGCCATCAACATCATCCACGAATATACCACTAAGGTGTAAATTGGTGCAGCTATCTGGAATCCACTCTTCAGTATGCTCTAAAATCATTGTAGTTCCGTTCCAGTTCCATATTCTCAGCTGAAAATTTGTTTCTGCTCCGCTAAAAATCCCCACGGTAACAATCTCTTTGTCTCCATCACCGTCAACGTTGTCTACAAAGACGCCATAAGCAAATACGTTCCCCTCATCATCTGAGGCGTTCGTATCCCACTCAATGCTGTGCTCTAAGTTTAACATGCCGGAGCCGCTCCAGTTCCATATCCTCAACTGGCCCATTGATGTGGTCGTATTACCTCCTACTGTGACGATCTCCACAGTCCCATCTCCGTCCACATCATCCGCATAGATATCATTGATTGAGTGGTCAGCCCACAGCTGACTGTATTCTAAGGTTAAATTGGTATTGTCCCAGTTCCATATCCTCATCTGAGCCGCTTTCGCCGGACCTTCACGAACATTTCCTCCAGTAAGGATCTCCTTCACGTTATCACCGTCAACGTCTTTGATGAAGACTGCTTTCGCCCCAGTGTAATTATAATAGCTTGTATTCCAAACCTTATCCACCTCCAGATTGAGCCAACGGCCGTCATAGTTCTCTATATGAAGTGAGCCCCAAGCATGGCCACCCGGTTCCTTTACAGCTTTTCCCACTGTAACTATCTCCACAGTCCCATCTCCATCCACATCGTCAGCAGATATACCCGAACCATGATTTCCTGCTGCGATTGGTCCGTAAGTATAAAAACTCTCCATAGTGATGTTGGACGCTGAAACCGTGCCAATGGCAGCCAACAATAATACAATAATTCCTACCAATAATCTAACCCTCATTTTGTTTCACTCCAAAACCTAAATTGAACCCTGTCGTCTACAATAATATTAATAATCGTATGAAGTTTTGATAAGGAACTCAGCTAAGTAAAAAAATCAGTTTAAAGAAAAAGAAAAAGAAGTAGTTTAGCGTCTTCTGATCATTGCTAAAGCTACTAACCCGAGGGAGCCTGCAAGTGCTATCAAGCCGATGGGTGAGAGTAGGGGCACTTCTGGTGGGGAATAAGAAGCTATCCCGAACCAGGATAAGCTGCTGACCTCACCGCAGATCACATTGTTTGTGGTATCCAGTGAAGTGGTCACACCTTCCCAACCCGAGCCGTCCCAGTGCATCAATCTGAGGTCATCCTCATCTCCCGTTATTAAACCGGTGTAGTTAATGCATACTTCTATTGCTCCCGAGTATTCGGCAGTTGTGCTTACATCCACGAAATAACCTCTGAACATAAATCCAGATGGAGGGCCAGTAACAGGATTACCTGTTTGGGATGTAACTAAAGTAGTTCCTTCACTTGTCACATTTTCGTAAGTGACGGTGACAGGATCAATTGTTACAGTTACATTAGTGCCGTTTGGAGTATTTGGAGGAACTGTGTAGAGAGAATAACCTTCAATTGGTTCCACCAAGGGGTAGGGATCTTCATCTGTTTCATCTATGCCGGTGTAAGGGTTGTCTCCGATTCCGTCTCCATCATCATCTGATCCATTATAATCACTCCAGTAGTTCCCGAGATAGCTCTCAAAAATCTCGCCGTTGTAAATGTAAGTTATTGGAGAATCTGAGTTCCACTCGTTTAAATCACTTTTAACACAAGCATTATTTGTATTGTCTATAAAATTGTTGAGGTAGATGGTATTAGGAAAGGAACTTGAGATATAGATGCCGTTCTCGCCGTTTGAGACGATATTGTTTAAGGTTATGACATTAAAGTAGGCAGAATCAAGATAGATACCACTTTCTCCGTTTGAGAAGATATTGTTTGAGCTAATGATGTTACTATATTCCTCATGGGGAAAGTTATCGGTGATACTGATACCATCCTCATCGTTTCTGGAGATATTGTTTGAGGTGATGTTGTTGTAATCAGAACGTTCGATCAGAATACCCTCTTGACCGTTAAAAGAGATGTTATTTGAAGCGATGTTGTTGTTGTCGCAATTCATCAGAAAGTGGATACCATTAAAGTTAAAAGTGATAGTGTTTGAGTTAATGTTGTTTTTACTGGCTGAAACTCCAAAAATACCTTTAAAGTTAAAAGAGATGTCGTTAGAGCTGATATTGTTATTATCAGAACCTCTTAAATAGATACCATATTTATTATTCGATGATATGGTGTTGTTGGTGATGTTGTTTGAATCATCTAAGTATATACCATTTTCTTCATTAATTGATATGTTGTTGTCGGTGATGTTGTTGTTCCTCGAATGGTACAATTCAATACCATCTCCGTTATTTAATACATTATTATATTCAATAATATTCTGGGAAGAAAACCCGAGTTGAACTCCTACATCAGTGTCACTAATATTTAAATTCTCTATCTTCATTCCAGTACAGTTGGCAAGTATGACCTGGCCTGCATCCTCAGGAACCTTACCTCCAACCCGGTTCTTTAAATAATAAAGGGGTTTAGTGTTAACTGTATTACCCTCTATTGTTTGTGTGTTCCAGTATTTTAGGGGACTGTCTCCTGAAAAGATAATACCGTCATTTGTCATGGTATTATCGGTGATTGTGTTGTTGCTTGAATCACCCAAGTAGATACCTTGTTTGTTGTTCGATATGTTGTTGTTGGTGATTGTATTGCTCGAACGAATCAGGGAGATACCATCCCAATTATTTGATATGTTGTTGTTGGTGATTGTGTTGTTGCTTGAC
>CAZQTT010000071.1:3176-4258 GCA_964596255.1 uncultured archaeon | reverse complement strand
GATACCATCCCAATTATTTGATATGTTGTTGTTGGTGATTGTGTTGTTGCTTGACCCAATCGAATGGATACCACCCCAATAAGTATAGAGCAAACCTGGCCCGTTGTTCGATATGTTGTTGTTGGTGATTGTGTTGTTGCTTGACTCACCCAAGTAGATACCATATTTATTATTCAATGATATGTTGTTGTTGGTGATTGTATTAGAGTTAGAAACTATTTTGATGCCTGCAGCAGCTCTCCACGATTTTTTTTCTGTCGAATTTGTTGTAGTGAATCCTTCAATAGTAATTTCGTCTGCACTTAGATTAAATGCACTTTCTGAACCACAAGCATCTACAATACAGTTATCAGAACCGTTCTCTGACCTGATAATTAAATGTTTATCGACATCCACATTCTCGTAATAGGTTCCATCTCTAACAATTATGGTATTACCGGCTGTAGCGTTATCCACAGCCCATTGGATCTTGGCGTGATCATCTGGCACATTAATGGTCTCAGCAGAAACATTACAAACTCCAACCAAGCATAATACAATAAAAACTCCAATTAACACATTTATTTTCATTTTAAGCCCCTCCGTCAAGCTGACGTCCTGAAAATACTTAAAATTGTACGAATTTTTAATAAGGAAATAAAGTAAGTAACAAAGCTCTGATTAAAAAAGAGAAAGAAAAAGAAGTGAGTGTGTTCAGCGTCTTCTTATCACCAATACTGCTACCAATCCCAGGGATCCCGCCAGAGCTAAAAGACCTGTGGGCGAGAGCAATGGCACTAAAGCGTCGGGACACCCATCCCCGTCTTCGTATCCATTAAATGTTTCCGGCTCCAATGGACACCGGTCTTCGCCGTCGGTTATGCCGTCATTATCGGAGTCCTCATCAAGGTAATCCGGTGTTCCATCTCCATCTGAATCTCCAGTCCCTTCAACTCCGTTGGGAATGCCGTCACCATCAGAGTCCTCTGAAGGGTCAAAGTACTTAATGGTGTAATAGTCAGATGCATTTTCGGAGCCAGAACTACCGGTCACTATTATGTTGTCGTTACTGTCTACAGCCACCCCAGAAGCACCATCATAAT
>CAZQTT010000071.1:0-3076 GCA_964596255.1 uncultured archaeon | reverse complement strand
CTCCGCTGTCGTAAGTGGCATTAAGCAGCTCGATGAGATTGGAGTCGTACTTAATGGTATGATAATCAGAGGAGTAATAGCCAGGGCCAGAATTACCGGTCACAATTATGTTGTTACTGCTGTCCACAGCTACACCATGAGCGACATCCTCATCTCCGCTGTCGTAAGTGGCATTAAGCAGCTCGATGAGATTGGAGTCGTACTTAATAGTGTAATAGTCATAGTCACTTTCATTAGATTTACCTGTCACAATTATGTTGTTACTGCTGTCCACAGCTACACCATGAGCAATATCCACGTCTCCACCGTCGTAAGTGGCGTTAAGCAACTCATCGCAATTAGAGTTATATTTAATGGTGTACCAGTCATAGCCTAGGTTACCGGTCACTATTATGTTGTCGTTACTGTCTACAGCCACATCCCTGGGCAAATCATAAGTTAATCCGGTATTGTAGGTGGCATTGCATAACTCATTTAGGTTCGAATCATATTTAATGGTGTGCCAGTCATGACCAGAATTTCCAGTCACAATTATGTTGTCGTTGCCGTCTATGGCTACGCTCATAGCTGATTCAGTATATCCGCTGTCGTAAGTGGCGTTAAGCAACTCATTGCAACTGGAACCATACTTAATGGTATACCAGTTGCCGTCAGAATGACCGGTCACAATTATGTTACCATTGCTGTCTATGGCTACACCATGAGCAGAATCAATATCTCCGCTGTCGTAAGTGGTATTACACAACTCTTCACAGCTGGAGTCGTACATAATAGTGGACCAGTTAACTGAACCTATTTGATGGCTAGTATAACCGGTCACTATTATGTTCCCATTGCTGTCTACAGTCACATCATAAGCTATATCTTCATTTCCGGGATCGTAAGTGGCATTACATAATTCCTCAAGTTGAGCTTCAACCGGCGCTAATAAGAGCAGTAGAAAGGTCACTAACAGTATTATCTTCAACATTTTTTTCATTATCCACACCTCAACCCTGATAATTCTGATTTTATTTATAACATGATGAATTTTTGATCAGTAATTGACCTCGGTAAAAGAGTTCTGCATATTATATAGTTAAGAGATTTACTTTCTATTCTTTGGATAGAAAATTTAGCGTGCTTAATAGCATGCTGAATGCAATAATTTTAATATCATTAACTCGCTTATTTAAGTTAAATTGCTGGGGGGTTGGGGTCATAATGGATTCTCAAGGGTCACTAAATAAGAGTTTTTCATTGACAGGAGATATTAGCTTGACCTTTTATCTTACTGCCACTAGAAAGGCCAACAGGCAAAAGAAGACTGTGTGGATTGAGAGTATTTATTACGATATTCTTAAGGAGAAGAACATAATTATCAGCGATCTGGTCAACTACTTGCTGGAAACTTATTTCAGGGAAATGAACTACCTTAATGTTGAAGAGCATTTGAAATAATACTTCTTTGGCTTATCGAGCTTAAATACTTAATACTTATTGAGCCTGTTTCATTTCAAATTCGATACATTTATCTTGTGGAACTATAATAAGGAAACAAAATAAGTAAGTTACTTCAGTAAAATCTCATAGACTAATAATTATCAATTTGATAATTCGAAATGTATAATACTCTGTTGTTTCCGATGATTCTTTTGCCGCGTTAGTATCATTTAGGAGGGGTGTTGGTGAGAAGGTCCAGATTTGAGATTATGGTGGATATACTTTCAGCCGCTAAAGAAGGCTCAAACAAAACAGGGATTGTTTACGGAGCCAGGTTAAATTTCAGGCAGGCTGAAGACTACTTTAACTTTTTAATGGGAGCAGAATTACTTATGAAAAATAACACAGATAAGAATAAAACGATTTACCATACTACAGACAAGGGAGTGGAGATGCTGGAAAGATACAAAGAACTTATCGAATTAAAACCGCAATTCGATTGAAGCGATTGAAGCGATTGTTCGTATTGTTCGTATTGTTCCACACAGCTTATACACTCTTTGTTGGTTGGAGGCTCTAAGCCTCAAATCATTTTCCTCTGCAACAATTTCAAGTTTACGACCATGATAAAATCCCAAAGTTTTGATTATTCAATTTTTATTATATAATTACTAAATTATTATAGTGAGAGTTCCTACTAAGGAGGAAGGCATTAATTACGAGGAGAGTATTAAGGATTTCCTTGAAAAGGATAATCTATTTTCCTGATTTTTAAATATTTCAGATGACTGATGGCGTGGTGTTTTTATCCTTGAATCCGTAGAACAGGAAAGGATTTAGGTTATAAAAATTAAAACAAATTTGTTTATATCTTAAAGATAATTTTGTAGATTTGTCAGTATTCATGGCCAAATCATTTGGTTTGTCAGTAATTATCAGCTTTTTCCCTATCCTCATAGTTATGCACTTAGATTAGAAAAATATTTAAATCAGTGTGAAACAATCTCATAGGGCGATTGGAGTGGTTTGTAAATCATTGGAAAAATTGTTTGCTGTGGCATTTTATGGAAAGAAGATTAAGACTTCATTTTATGGTTGGGTAGAGGTGGTTGACTATGAAGGATTTTAGAGTTTTGATTGATATCCAATGTAATTGAATGTATCCAAGGTGAGTAAAAAATGAACCAAAATACTGGCGAACCCGAGAAAGATAATAGCTATTTTGGTCAATCGGAGGACGAAGTTTTAGCATATGAAGTATTAAGTAAAATAAATGATGGTGTTGCTATTATTCAAGATGATCTGATTAAATATGCCAATAATCGCCTGGCAGAGATGGTGGGTTGCTCTGTCAAGCAGTTAAATAGCTCGTATTACACAGATTATTTTCACTTCAACGATTCTGAAGATTTGAGCCCCGGAAAGAGAGAACTGAACCTGGGGAGTGGGAATGAACAGATAAAGGTAGAGTCTACGGTAGAAGAAATCAGTTATGGTGGCAGAAAAGCGCTCCTGGTTATAATGCAGGGTAATGCTTCCTTTAAGCCAAAAGAGGGTATTAGGTCTGAGAATGGTTATCTTGAGGTTCTCCGATTTAATCAGAAATTAGGGGAAGCTCTCCAGGATAGTGAAGCTAAATTTAGAGGTCTTTTTG
>CAZQTT010000070.1:0-12538 GCA_964596255.1 uncultured archaeon | reverse complement strand
TTATGGTGACATATAATAAATATCTTGCGGCACTACACGGTTGACATTACACTAGCGTCAGAATAATCATTAACTTTTAACTCTCGGTAAAATTCCTCAATCAACTTTTTGTTGCTGTCTGGAACGATATCACTTCCTGAGACACGATTAAGCAGTTTTTCAATTCTACCCCTCCAGTCTTGAGTTGGCATAAATAATAATTCGTGTGTAAGGGATATAAACCTTTAGGTGTATCGCCTGTCGGCGGCGCTAATTTTTTGAAATATTTAGGTGGTTACCCACTCTTATCTCGTGTATCAATCTTCATCAAAAACTCCAACGCAAGTTTTATATGGATAATTTATATAATTTCTAATGAGGGGGTCTTCATACATCTATATCTCCAAAATCTCCAAAATCTCACCCTCTCAGGATGGTGAAAATGGGTCGAGAAATTCTGAAATCCGGATTCAAAGACAAATTTGAAGAAGAAGAGTTGGCCAGAGGAATACTGGTACCCAAACCCCGTCTCACCCCCGAAGAGTTCCTGAAGTCCTATAAAGAGGTTCTAAATACTGAGAACAGTTTTAAACTACATTTCAATGAGGGAAATGTCCATCTGTCCGATCCTTTCTGGGAAGACGCCGTTAGGGGCAAGATAAGGGACAGATTAGTACCATACATTCTTCGGGCGAGAAAAGAGGTTAAGGACGAGGAGGAGTTTGGTTATCGGTGGAAAAAGCAGCAAGAGATTGCAGGCTGGAAGGTTGAGCAAGAACATGAGAAGACCGTCACAGCCTGGGACATTAAAACAACTCCCAACAACAAGGTAAAAATACTGGAGTTCCACGAATTCTGGTTTGGAGTCGAGGGGTTTGAGACAGCCTTTCAGTATGGCTCAATTGAGCAGGATATAAAAGAGTGTGAAGGCTGTAGAGGGGGCTTCTCGAGGTTCTTGATTATTCACGCCAATAACAAGCACCTAACTCACCAGGTGATAGGGGAGTTAATGCCTTCGCTGGTAGAAGGCGAATTTAGGGATGATGATTTGGTTGTGGTGAAGCCGGGTTATGGTGAAAGTGGTGTAGGAATAAAGATCATTAAAGCAAGTGAATTAAAGGATGTGGATAAATTAAAGGCCGCCACCCAGGCCACCCCATTTCAAGATGAGCTGGTGGAAGAATTTGTTACCGGTAAAGACATCTACGTCAATGGAGAAAGATATGAGGGTTGCATGAGGTATGTCACCTGCATAGAGGTTGAGACCGACAAACTGGTCTTGACCGATCTGGGTGGATACTGGCGTTTGGGCTCAAAACCCAGGGACAGTGAAGCCTCCACCTATGAAAAATTTGTTGCAAACTTTTCTTCAGGTATAAGAGCTCCTGCAGATTTCAAGGACCTTTCCACAGCTTTCAAGGTTGCCGTTAAGGCTACAAAAAAGCTCTATAATTCGTGGTTGCAGGAAAATAAGGAGCATTGAACTCCTAACTGTTTTCTAATAGACGAATTAGGGTTCTTCACTGTTAAATAGCTAAAGCGTCTAAAGCTAAAGCATCAACCCTGCAAAGAATTGTGACATAGTAATTAATAGGGAAAGCCATGCCCTGAAAAACCGAAAGAGTTGGGGGGTCGGAAACGAGGGGCCTGACCTTCCCAAACTTCATGCATCTCACTAACTATTTAAATGTATTTAATAATTCAAAGAAATACATTCAGCTTGTACAATAAAAAATAATCAAGCTTATTTCACCTTAAATAGCTGCCCGCATCAAGATTTTAAAACCCGCTAATTTTCGAATTTCAGTTTTTTGCTGAGCTCATAAGTTTTAGTTTCTTCTCTTCTGAGCTCATCTAATTCTCGCTCAATTCTCTTTACCTGTTCGTCTATAATGCCCATTACTTCGTCTCTTCCCAGTTCGTCTTTCATTTCCATTGAGCTCACTATAACCGCTAATGGGTTTCTCAGTCTGTCTGCCGATTTGTCGAACTTGGTCAAATTCTGGGTCAGCTGTTCGATCGCCTCTTTTCTGTCGCTCTCCATGTTATAGGCGCTTAAAGCGAAGGCAATGTTTTCAGATAGATTCCGAAGCAGGGATATCTCATCTTCGTTGAACTTGGAGTTGGAGAGTACAGCTACAACTCCCCGCTGGACATTGTTCAAGAGGGGTAGTGCAAGAATGTAGTTATATGAATTGATACATTTGTTGCACACTTTCCCGTCCTTTCTTCTTGTTGATGTATGGCCTTCTATTGCATCATAAATCGATGGACAGTTTTTAATTACTTCTTTAGCATTATCAAAATCAATTCCTTCCCATTCCAGGGGTTCAAATGCATTTTCATTCTTAAAGATGAGCACTGCATCGTAAACTTCAGTCAATTTCTTACAAACTGACCTCAACACCACGTCAGGATTCTTTTCTCTGGCCACTAGACCGTTTATATCAGAAGAGGTCTTAAGTAGGGAATTAAGTTTTTTGAAATGAGTTAGATCAATCAAGGATGCCACAGTTTTACTTGTTCCGGGGATGAGGTCCACCGTGAGGAAAGTGTTTAAAACATCCCCCTTACTATCAACTACCCTACACTCATAACGCTTTGGCGGGTTTTGACCTCTTCTCCTCTGGTAGTGATATTCTTTCATCCATTCAACATCTTCTGGATGTATTACTTGGGTCCATCTCATCTTGCCCTCCACCTGTTCTTTGCTGTAACCTGTAAGCGTTACAAACTCCTCGTTAACCAGCGATAGGGTAGTGTCTTCTTCGATTATCATCATTACCGTCCCTGTATGCTCAAAAGTTGTCCGGTATCTCTCCTCGTTTTCCCGAATGACTTTGTCCGCCTTGTATTTGTCAATCGCAACCCCTATATCCACAGCTACCTCTTCCAGGAGCTTTATCTCCTCATCTTCGAAGTTATCCTGCTTGAAAACTGAAAGTATTATGGTTTCGCTTTTTGCGGGATAAGGTACAATCATGCAGTGCTCGAATCTCCCATAAGATGGACATTCTTTACAATTTATACTTGATTTCCCCAGAACTGCTTCTCTGGAGTTACGGGCTTTTTCTACGCATTTGGGGATTTCTTCGCTAAATCCAATGCCGCTTTCAGCTAATTTCTGCAATCTTCCATCATAGAGAGTGACATTAAAATATCCATCTGCTTTCCACAATACTTTGCATGCATCAGAAAGCATCTGTTCCACGTCAATTTCTCTATTTATGTTCTCATTTATTCTCCTTACAGCTCCCAGGACACTGTTCAGCTTTTCCAGTCGGGCATTTGATTCGATAAAACCGGGTAAGATTAAAAGTAGAGGAGAGACCACGAGAACCAGTATACCAAAATTATGTAATATATATAGGGGTAGTAAAGAGAATATGTTCAATGCGCTCACCTTCATAACTGTCACTATTAAGAATTCCGCTGAGAATATTGCCATGGCCAAAAGAATAATTATCCTACGCTCATTAAGTTTCAATTCTTTATTAGATAAATTCATTAGATTTTTCATAAGGTTCCTCTCTTTTCTTTTTGATTAAGTCAGGTTGTATCTTACAAGGGCGCACAGACCAGATTCTCACCCGGCCTCCTGTAAACTTATGGTTATAATTATGTAAAACATTTAATAAAGTGTTCTGTTTATCCATGATTATGACTCAAAGTTTTCACACAGGAAAAAGCCAATAACCATATATCAAACTATTAGATTGATAACAAACAGATTAGTAAACCCAACAAACACTAAGAACTACTTCCAATCGAGAATGGGCCCAGCAGTGGATATTTTCAAGTACTTCCCTCTTGTGGATATATAGTCTATCATATCTCTGTATGTCCGGTTTGCGGAAAGGGTTTTGCTATCACCCACTATCACCAGCTTCTTTCTGGGTCTGGTTATAGAGACGTTCAATCTCCTCTCATCTTCCAGGAACCCTATAACCCCCCAATGGTTTGACCTCACCAGAGAAAGCAGGATAACATCCTTCTCTCTGCCCTGGAATCCATCAACGGTCTTAATCTCCAGTCCCTCATGCTTGATCTTCTTGAGCAGGAGGTCTATCTGGTCATCGTAGGGGGAGATAACTCCTATAGTGTGGGGAGTTACGTTCAAGTCCACCAGTTTATTAACCACATTCTGTACAATACTGGCCTCCCCGGGATTGTGCTTGGAGGTGGAGCCTTTGGCAGTCCTTTCTTCGTGCATTCCTTCAGTATCCACAAAAACAACGGGTTTGTGAGGGTCACATACTTCTCTCCACTGGGAATCCAAACTTTCCACTCGAAGCGATAGCTTGTGGTCGGCCACTCCTTCTGCAGCTTCCAGCTGGCAATCGTAGAACTTCTGACAGGGGAAATCCATTATAGTGGAGTTCATCCTGTACTGGGTGCGAAGCATCTTCTTGATTCCATGACCATATATGTCCAGCATTCTCTCGAATAGGGTCTTCTCCAGTCCTTTATCCTTAGCCTCCTGATTCAATATAGTGGGAGGCAATTGTTTGTGGTCTCCAGCCATGACCAGCTTATTGGCGTGAACGAGGGGTATGAGGCAGGAGGGTTCTGTTGCCTGTGTGGCCTCATCGATGACCACTAAATCAAATTCTCTGTCTCCGAGTAACTCACTTCCGGCCATAGAATTGGTAGCACAGACTGCATCGGACCCGGAAATGATTTCGTTCACCACTTCGTCCTCCAGTCTCTCTGCTTTTTCTATCAAACTGCTTATCTGCTCCTGAAGCTCGATCCATTTAGCCACTTGTTTAATCTTGCCCGGCGGGATCCCTCTGGAGCCCTGTCCTTTTCTTGCCAGGTTCTTTATGGCTTCATTGCTGAGCCCTCTTCTCAGGCCTTTCGAGGGTAGAGGGTAATTCTCCTGCTCCTGGTTTAGCTTGCTGGCTTTACTTCTTAACTCCTGGGCTTTCTGGTGTTTTTCTTTCTTCCCTGCGAGGTACTCCAGGGTATGCTCTCGCAAGGTCTCCGTTACCCGTGCAGGGTGGCCCACTCTGACCACTTTTCTACCTATTTGGGTCAGGAAGTCAACCATGTTGTCTACGGCTATATTGGAGTCTGCAGTAGCCAGCAGCTTATCCCCCTGCCTCACATGCTGTTCGATCACCTCTATCAATGCAGTAGTCTTACCCGTCCCGGGAGGCCCGTGGATAAGAAAAAAGTCTTGAGCAGCAATTGCCTCTCTCACTGCCTCTTTTTGAGAAGAATTGAGGTTCTCATTCTGGAAGTTATGCCGGGTAGTTTCTTCAAATTCTGGTTTACCATTTCCCACAATTATATTCCTTATACGCTTCTTTTTGCCTTCCACCTTTTCAAAGGCCTTTATGGCTTCCAGCATCCTTTGAAATGTTATATCATTAACGTAGAGGTCCAATCTCAGCCCCTTACCATAAACCCAAGAAGGTGGTTTGGTCTGAAAGGCAGCTGATACTGAATACCTGGTCTTCTCTATTACCGTCCCCGTTGGATTGTTTTTATCAAGGGGATCACCCCTGGAAACCAAAAGCAAATCTCCTACTGAGATCTCGGAGTCCGGTAGCTCTCCACCCCTAACGAATCTTACTATGTGATAACTGCCCAGACCCATCCCTTCATCTCTACCCCTCATCTTGAGAAGAGCTCTTCCTCTAACTTCTCTCTGCCTGGAGCTCAATTTCCTTATCTCTTTTTCGTGTCTCTCCATTTCTTCTTTACGTTCCAGCTCCACCAATCGGGAGAATTTCTTGCTGTATTCCTTGTAAGAGAAGAACATTATTGGCAGTAATTCACCAGAAGAAGATTAAAAAAGTTAATTGGAGTTACTAAATAACATACTCCCCAAAAATTTGCCAACTAAGCAGTATCCAAATAGTTAAGGTTAAAGGGTTAGGCTAAAAAGGTTAAAGGGTTAAAATTCGCCCGACAAACAGGTTGCCACAATATCTACAGGAGCAATTACTCCCACAATTTTATCCTTTTCTTTAACAAAGACCCTGGAGAGTTTGTTTTCTTTCATTACCTTGACTATGTCTCCTACTTGCATATCCCTGGTTACACAAATAAGTGGTCTGGTAGCTATTTCTTTGACATCCAGCTCCTTTGGATCAAGCCCCTCAGATAAGCACCTCAGTATAACGTCTCTGAAAGTCACCACTCCATACTCATTATCGTCTTCAGGGTCGGGTTCGACCACTAGTGACCTGATTCTATTATCCACGAGTGCTTCTATGGCGTCCAGTACACTGGCATTGGGATTAATGGATTCAACCTTCCTATTCATGACATCTTCAGCTTTTCCACAACGGTTGAGCTTGCCTTCTGGCAGATTCATCCTATCTTTCAAACTCAGTTTCTTCATAATGAGCACAGTCCCTCAACAATTTCACAATAATTAGTAAAATTTTTAATCATTATAAATTTTTTGCAGGCAGGCTAAATCACAATTATGATTCGCCAGATAAAAAATTATTGAACTATACCCAACTCACTGATCCCACCAAAGCATTTCAATCTCTCGTTTTCTTAAGCAACCAGTAAACATTTTCAGCAAAATTTCCCACTGTGCTTACACCCTCTTCGTCCCTATCCGCATCTCTTTCACCACTGGATCCGGCAACAGCAACGTTCCAGTAGGTTGAGTTAGGGACTATAAATCCCTTGATGAAGAACCACAGCAAAAGCTGAGAGAATGTGTTATTATGTCCTGCTCTACGAGCCACAGCTACCCCCCTATCTTTCTGTAAAAAGGGTTATCCTGGGCTGTAGAGAAACCAGCTCTGGAGAGCAGGGACCACAACTTGGAGTGGGCAAATCCAAAATGCACTGGGGAACCAACAAGAATGGCATCTGCTTCCACCATTTTTTTAAGGATTCTTTGCAAGCCATCCTCTTGAATGCACTCTCCTTTTTCCAGCAGGTATAGCAAGCATCGCATGGTCTTATGTCGTAATCTCTAAGAGGAATAAGCTCTGTATCTACACCTTTGCTTTCAAGCAAGTTTAAAGCTTTATTTAGCATAAATTCTGTGTTGGAGTTCTTTCTTGGACTTCCCCAAATCCCAATAGCCTTCATAACCGGTTGGTTATCCCAGGTCACTTTAAGTTTTCAGGATAAAGAGGCAATAAAATAAAATTAGGGGTTATGGTACTGGGTTTATGGAGAAGACAATTTCCGGAGTAGAAGTTGAGTGTGTCAAGGGAGACATTGCCTCCCAGGAGGGTTTTACAGCAGTGGTCAATGCAGCTAATGCTCAACTAAGAATGGGGGGAGGAGTAGCAGGCGCCATTCACCGGGCTGCTGGTCCCGGGCTTGAAGAAGAGTGCATGCCTCTGGCACCGATTAAACCTGGTGAAGCAGTTATTACTGGTGGACATAAACTCCCCAACGAATACGTTATCCACTGTCTGGGCCCTATTTACGGGGTAAACAAACCAGAAGATGAGCTACTGGCGAGTTGCTACCGTAAAGCCCTCAAGCTGGCAGAAGAAAATAAAATAGATTCCATAGCTTTTCCTTCCATCTCTACAGGTGCTTTTGGGTTCCCTCTGAAAGATGCAGCACAAATTGCATTCAGAGCTATCAAAGAAATGATACCTCATCTGGAGTATGTGAAGAGAATAAGATTCGTGCTTTTTGACGATAGAGGTTTAGAAGCTCACCAAAAAGCCATGGCCAATATTCTAAGAGGTTGATTCCTCATAGAATTAAACTAACAAATCCAGAATCAGGATAATAGAATCAATACCTTATATTAGCCAACGTACTTCTCCAGCTCTTTGAGGTCCTCTTCAATTCTTTTTAGCTCTTCCCGCTTTTTGTCTACCAGCTCTTTTACTCTTTCTTTAAAATCAAGTGTGAGTTTATAGCTTTTAAGTGGCCTACCTTTACCCTTCTTTTTTAGCTCTCTCTCCTTGATCCATCCCCATTCTTTCAACTCTTTCATTGCCAAGCTTACTTCAGGTTGTCTCAAATCTGTGTTTCTTTCTATTTCACTAGAAATTGCTTCACCGGCCTTAGACAAGAAAACTACAACCCTTGCAATATTTTTATTTAAACCTGCCTCAGATAATAATCTGATAACTTTTTCTTCTCTGTCAGTCAGCTCAGTCATGATATCACACCTTTGTTTATATTTCTCGAAATACTTATCTCTATATAAATTATTTTACATTTCTGGCTTTGGGACATAATTACCTCACCAACTTAATGGTGAATAGGTTGTGTAGGAGTCCGACAGCGAACATGGCCTGCTCCTGCCTGTCTTCTCTTTTTTGCCTTATCTTCCATCCAAAACTCCTTTTATCATTAGAGAAAGCAGCTTCACTCAGGTTTCTTTTTATATAATACTTTTTTAGGAAGTTTTAGGGCCCATAACAATCTCAACTACTCTTTACCACTCAAAACCAATCTTGAAGAGGTTTTCTTGGGGATTACGAAGACCGCTGTCTCCTTATCAAAGTTCTTTACTGGAGCTGTAGTACTTGTCCACAGATGTGATATCGAGTGCCATTCCAACTTATCCAGCATCTCCATTGCCTAATTGAAAGCATCCATCCCTGATCTGTTGGATTAACCGTATCCTACATACATTCCTGTGCAGTAATCTATAATATGCCCAGGAAAGTAGAAGTAGAAAAAAGTACCTTAAAACTAACCGATGTAGAAATAGAATGCATTCTAGAGAGCAGTTAACCCCATAGGCACTTCGCCAAAGCAGATTTTCCCAAAAAATATCTTAACAGAAGAATCTATGTCACTGTTACCAAAGATGAAGTGAAATGAGCCTCATTGAGTTTTGTCCCAAAGCCCGGGTTAAAATCCCAAGTGGTTTCAACGGATAAAGCATTTTACTGTTTTACCTTAAATATTCTCTATAAACGTTTTCTATCGCAGCAAAGAGCATGAAAAGTTTTCAAATTATCAAGTTTACATCATTAGGGAAATAAAGGGGTTTTAAGTATTTGATAGTATAATTATCATACAGGTGTTAGAAATGGCACAAATAGTTCATGCCCAAACCGTATTGAATGAGGATACCCTTAAAGATTTAAAAAAGAAGACTGGGGAAAACGCGACCAAAGATGCGATTGCTACAGCAGTTGATCACTATTTAAGATGTTCCTACACCAACGAAGAACCTCTGGAAGGTAAGCTTGAAGAGATCATGAAGACCAGAAGAAAAACATGATTTGAGATAAATTAAGGTACCAATTTCCAAATGATCTCCAAATAATTCAGCATAACTATATCTGTAAAATATATAACTATCTTTTATATTACTTAATTTTTGGATAAAAACCGCTAATTTTTTCTATATAAATCAACTCACAAAGCGATTATGGTTGGTCTTTTTGAGCTTGACAATAAGGATAAAGTCATACTTGAAATACTGGAGGATGATCCAGAAACTTCTCAGGATAAAATTGCCAAATTGGCAGGATTATCCCAACCCTCTGTTGGTGCCAGAGTAAAAAAGATGAAGGATATGGGAATTGTAAACCATACTTACGGAGTGAACATAAAGGATCCTGGACTTTATATCCTAAAAGCAGATGTAAAATGTAGACAGCCCAGGGATTTGCTAAAGCTTTTTGAGGAGTGCCCGTTCTTCTTGAATGGTTTTATTGTTGCTGGCAATAGAAATCTCACCATGTTGTTCATCTGCGAGGACTTGTCTACACTGGAGGCTATTATTGATCAGCATGTCAGACCCAGTCCCGACGTGCACGATATCGACGTGGGAATAGTGGTCAGATCTGAAAGAGATACTGTGGTTCCCATGAGAATCAGAGTAGATTATTCAGATGAAGCCCCATGTGGTTCTGATTGTGGAGATTGTGAATACTGGACCAGTGAAGTTTGTCTGGGCTGTCCAATCACCGGGCACTATCGGGGCAAAATCTGGAAGTGATTACACTTTATGTTGTTTCAAAATTATGTTTATGTTTAATCCTGAATAATTTTGATAGAACATTCAATATGCCTGAACGCTCAGGTATAAATTTATAAACCAGTATGACTAATATTGTTTAACAGAGATAGTCTTAATGGTACAGGTGTATTCACCATGAATGGTTGGGACGTGTGTGTTATTGGAATCGATCTTAAAAGGAGAGAGGTTCAAAATTTGATCAATGAGGATTTTTTGAGGGATTTTGACAAGGAATACGAAGTTATTGGCTATAATTACTGTGATAGATACAGCTACACCGCCTTCCTCAAGATACGGAGGATCAAAGGTTTTGAAGAAGTTATAGAAGAGGCTGTAAACGACATAATATCTAAACCACTTAGAGATGATCTGCTCATCGAAGACATGGAGACCAACCTGAACAGGATGCCCAACACCTTCAAAGTCAAACCTGTTGCTTTTAAAAATGTCAAAAAAGGTGAAGAATGGACCTTAGCGGAGTTCAGCCAGATCAGAGAATATATTCTGGCCTGGAAGGAGCTGGCAAAGATAATATTCTACTTCATTCAGATGGGCGAAGGAGAAGATCTGCTCCACTATCTATGGAGAGAGCACCCCGCCATTTTCTCTGAAATTCATTCCAGAAAAGAGTTCCTTAAGGATACAATACTGGCAGAGTTCGTGAGCGTTCTGGAAAGATTTGAAGAAGAATTATAATCACTCGCGGACTATTCCATTTCTCTTACCTATTCTACTACTTCGAATTTTAAGGTCAAAACCCCGTTCCTGTATTCGGTTTCCACCGGGTCTTCTTTTACCCTTCTGGGTAATTTAATGTCTTTGAAATATCTTCCAGCTTCTATCTTCAGTCTGCCGTCTTCCAGATATACGTTTATTTCCTCTTTCTCCACTCCGGGCAGGCCGGCAACTATGGTTATTGCTTCCTCGTCTTCGAATATATCTACCAGCACTTCCCTACCCAGCCCCACATTCTGGGTCCTGGAACGAGTCTTTACCTTTAAATTGTCCTCAGAATCGATATCTTTATTCTTCCCCCACAACTCCTCAAGACCATCAAAAGTCTTTTCCATGGTCTTCTCTACTCGAGCGCTATCCTCCATCAGGCCCTTCGTAAATTCCTTTTCTGCCTGGGCTAACGTTCTTGCCACCTTTTTTATTACTTTATCCATGAAATCTTCAAAAGGACCAGTGCTGCTCATATTTACACCTTGGAAGGGCTTTAAGGACCCGTGAAAGGAGATTATATTAAGTATGGTTCAGGTCTCTTAAATTTATTACTCTTTCTAAAAAATGCAGATGTGAATTTTGATATTATTATGGAAAGTCCTGAAGGTCAGGCGAAATAACTTAGGTTTTCTTTTTCGAAATCCCTTACCAGCTCGATCTCTGTTAGTCCATTCGGTCCTCTCAGCCCGGTGAAGGAGAAATAGTGCCCTATACCATGTCTTGCCATGATAGTGGACGGATGATTTTCTCCCAGTGCTTCTTCGGATATAGCATATGTGAGCGATTGGGTTTTTTGCTCATCTATGAGCCCTAAAGAGTGTATATACTCGTGAAGCAGTATATGGAAGACGTAGGCGTCTTTCATTTCTTTGTCGCTGGTTCTCTTGACCTCGTTCAGCAGTATCCTGTTGACCAGGATAAAGTTGGATCCCACCTGATACATGGCTCCAATGTGAGTGGGTAAGTCGGATAATCCCAAGATGAGCCCAGCTCTTCTTCTATTTATAGAGTCTTTCACCACTTCCTTAACTATTTCGAAGACATCTGAGTAATCATTACATTGATTTAACCTGTTAATATATTTGTGATCATTCATTATAGAACAAAAGTGTCAACCAATTATTTAAATATTACTTTGCCATTAAACCCATCATAACCGATAATTAATTCAAATTAATTTAGTATTCATAAATTATATTTAAACTAATCTTTTGATTACCCTTCCCTAGTCAGTCTTGCCGTCCTGATTATCCATAAAGCGATCAATATAAGTCCAAATATACGAACAGATAGCACATACGTTGTTTCAGTAGAGCAGAAAGTGTAGCAGGGTATAATCCATAAAAAGACTATAGCCACAGCAACTACCAGTATTAATTCCACCAGCAATCTCCTGTACATGATTGGCCTCCTTTTAACTGCTATTCATGTTTATTGAGGCTAATATAGTTTACCTACACTCTCGGAGAAATTTATAAAAATTAACGAATTAAATACCTATATAGTTAGTTCTTCACATATGATAGTATATGAAGAAATTTATCCTGTTGGCCATATTGATGGCGATTTTCATAGCGGGTTGTGTCCAAACTATACCTGAAAACGGACCCGAACCAGAGGTAGAGGAAAAGGATAATTTCACCACCTTTAAATCCGTAGAGGATGTTAGAGAATACCTCCAGTCTGCAGATGTATCTACCGGATACTGGGGCGAGTTCGGGGTTACTCCCATGCCCATGCGCGAGGTAGCATTAGATATGTCAGTTCAAGAGGGAGGTGTGCCAGTAGGGGGTACAGATGCACCAAAAGCTGGAGAGTCTGGTGGAGCGCCTTCACCATCGTCTACCCCGTCCAGGGTCTCCGAGACTAATGTACAGGTTATGGGGATAGATGAGCCAGACATAG